>WQTY01000047.1 GCA_009786045.1 Pseudomonadota bacterium
GGTCGCCCGGGCGACGCAGTCGCCATAGCGGGGCGTTGCGGGGCCGGCGACTGAGGCCCCGCACAGGGGGTAGACGCGTATCGCGCTCGCCGAGGCGGTGCATGGTCGTCGTCAGCGGCGTCGTTGTGGTCGGTCACGTACGAAGTACGCTCCCTTCCATGCCTCCCTGCTTCCTGGAATCTGCACCATTTCAACGCCGCGAACCTGCCGTCAGTGATAAGGCGAGTGCGATAGCGGCGCAGGGGGCGCGGCCCCCTCAAAAATTTCCCAATGAAGGGGCACCTGCGTGTCTGCCCTTGCTGCAATACATGCTCTCAGCTCGGTGCAGACTGGGTCAAAAATTGCCGGATCCATGAAGCGCTGCGGCGAAACGTCACCGACACCTCATTCGAGACAAACCGCGTCAGATCGACGTGGTACTCGAATTGTCTCAGAAGCCCCTGAATGGGCAAACGCTGCACCTGGACAAACCGCGTCAGTTCTCCCATCAGATTTTCCCAGGCTCGCTGCTCGCCATACAGCCCCTCAAACCATACCAGCATCAAAAGGGCATGAAGCTGAGCATTTTTCATGCCATAGGTGCGCGCTTCGTTGGCGATTCTCAGCAGTTCCTCGTAGTACCAGCGACCAGGATGGAAATAGAGGTTCACCTTGATAACGTGCAGACGTGCGATGTAAACCTTTTCAAGATACTCGCACTGCTGCGCCACTTCCTGAGCCTGGCGATAGTAGCGTTCCGCACCGGAAAAATCCCCCTGGCATTCCCGCAGAAGGCCGCACTGGCAGAGGAGATCCGGACGATGCGCGTTGGACTGATTCACATCAAGAAGCATTTCAGCCTGCATAAGATGCTGCTGAGCGGATGTGAGATCATTCTGAAGCAGGTACTGGCTTCCGAGAAAGACGTAGAACCAGATTTGCTCGCAGAAATCATCCGTCTTGAGGTACTGATTCTGAGCCTGCTGCGCGAGCGTTATCGCCTTATCGTAATGCCCATGGCTGAATTCGATGAAAGCCAGGAGACCCTGAGCACGCGCACTGCCAACGGAATCGTTAAATTCCTTAAAAATTGGAATGCTGCGGAGAACAAACTTCTGGGCCTCATCATAGACCAGAAGCTGGATATTAAGTGCACTCATCTGAGCCAGGGCATTGGCAAAGCCAAGCTGATCGCCAAGCTTCTGGTAAACCTCAATTGCCGACTCGTTGACCAGGCGCGCATCATCGGGACGCATAAAGACGCAATACGTGAGGCTTAGCGCCAGCAAAGTACTCGCCTCATCCGCCGTGTTGCCGACCGTCTGGAAATTCTTTTGTGCCGCCAGAAAACACTCATGCGCCTGCTGCATGGATCCAAGCGCGAGATAAATCTTCCCAAGCTCAAACAGCGCCCCGCCCATGAGATCGAAATCAGCGGCATTCGAACTGCTCTCGTACGCTTTCTGGAAACAGGCCATGGCCGCCTGCCAGTCGGACTTGAGCTTGGAAAGGCGGCCCATGCCAAGCAGCAGTTTTCCCTGAACGCCGGGGCCATCCTCTGGAAGCACCTGCTTGGCACGGCTGTAGTTTGTGCCCGCCTCATCGAGCTTATGCTGCGCCAGCGCAAGCTCCGCTATCCCGCAATACGACAAGCCCTCGAAATGGCGGTCCCCAACTTCCTGAGACAGGCTCAAAGTCTTGACAAAGTAATCCTTCGACGGACCAAACTCCGAGAGACGCAGTGCAAGCTCTCCAAGCTGATAATAAATCCGCTTCATCGTGTCGACCGGCTCATCCTGCTCAAAAAGCGGGATCATCGACTCGTAAAGGTTCTTCGCCTTGAGGAGGTTCGTATTCTGAAGCGCCGTATTGGCGGCAAAATCCAGATACCGCAGGGCCTGCTTCTTCTCACCGGCGAGTTTAAAGTGCATCGCGATATCTTCGAGGTTGATGTAGATATCGGTCTCGCTCAGAACCTCTTTCGTGCGGGCAACGTTGAGGTGGAGCTCGGGGGAGGAATCGGCGTTGAAGAACTCGACGATGTGCGGGTGAATGAACTCGAAGGATGCCTCGACATCCCACTGCCGGCGCAGTATCCCCTCCCGACGCCAGATTTCCAGCGCACGGCTCGTAAAATCGAGCAAATTATACTGCCCGTCCTTGCGCATCAGCGCCTCGACTGTGGCAATCGAAAACGTCTCGCCCATGAGCGCTGCGCGGCGCAAAATCTCACGATACTCGGGCTGCTTGTACTTGCGCACGATCTGGTCGATGCGCTTGAGCGTGATCTTCTCTATCGAGTTCGGAATCACGAGCTTCTGGGCGTCCTCTCCCGTCGAAGCCGCCCCCGCCTTCTCATCGAGGATATACCGCAGCACCAGATTCAAAAACAGCGGATTGCCCTTGGAAAGCATCAGACACTGATTGGCCATGGGACGCTGCATCTTGATCGCATTGTCGATGATCGACATGCAGTCCTTCTTCCCAAGCCACGCAAGCTGCATCTCCCGGTAGTAGACGTGCTCAAGGCGATTAAAACGCTCCAGCAGCATCTGAAGCTCGCGGTTGTCGACCAGCGCATGGTGGCGAAAAGTGGCCACGATAAAAAACGGACGATGCTTCGTCACTGCCGAAAGGGCCAGTTTCCAAAGCAGGTTCAGGCTATCCGTATCGGCCCAGTGAATGTTCTCGACCGTAAACATGACCGGCGCCATCCGGGATATCAGGTCGAAAAACTCTTCAAGCTTCAGCTCGGCCTGCTCCCGTTCCTCGCCATTCTGCCCAAACTTCCCCACGATAAAGTGGGTCAGGAATGTCACCAGATACGAATCCATGATGTCGTAGCGCGTCAGTGCCCGCTTGATCTGAATCTGTGCATCCGAGGCATCGTCCGATTGAATCTGGAGGAATTTGCGAAGTGCTGCGCGGATCGCCGAAAAGGACAAAAAATTCTGCGGCAGGTACGCCGCCGAAAGCAGGACACCCTTGGTTTTATCGAGAAATATCTCGCCAAATTTGTTCACCAGCGTCGTCTTGCCAATGCCGGTCTGCCCCGTCACCACGAGCGTCGTGCCGCTGTTCTCGGCGATACCCTTGCGCACGATGGCGTTAAACTCTTCCAGCTCATCGCTGCGACCGACAAAAACATCCTTCAGCGAGGAACTGACATCGGAGATAACGCTGCGCGGATCGGTAAGACTGCGCCAGCGCGCCTGGGCCACGACATCGACATGGTTGAGCTCAAGACCGCGCGACTCTTCGTTGAGCTGATAGTCGCGAAGGAGCGCCGTCGCATTCTGCGGCCGCTTGAGCGGATCCTTCTCCACGCAGCGCGCCACGATCTTGCCAAGAAATGAGTCGCGGAACTCCTCCGGCAGCGGCGGCACGGGCTGGCGAACCTGACGCAGCAAAACGTCCATCTTGTCCGTCCCATCCACCGCGCGCTTGCCCGTCAGCATCTCGTGCAAAATCAAACCAAACGCATAGATATCCGCCGACGTCGTCGTCCCCTTGCCCATCGCCTGCTCGGGCGCCATATAATGCGGCGTCCCCGGAGCACGGCGCTTTGCCGTAAAACGAGGCGCCTCCACTGCCTTGCCCCGCATGCTCAGCGTTTCTTCCGAAAGATTCTTCACCAGGCCAAAATCGAGGACTTTAACAAAATCCGGCTCGCCATACTGCGTACACAAAATAAGATTCGACGGCTTCAAATCCCTGTGCACCATCCCACGCTCATGCGCCTCACTCAGCGACTTCAAAATCTGATTGCTGATGTTAAGGCACCGATCATAGCTCAGCGCACTCTCTTCCTTCAAAACCTCCGTCAGCGTCTTGCCATCCAGCCACTCCATGACCAGAAACAGCAGCCCCGTATCCGTCTGACCATAGTCAAAAATCGTAATCGTGTTCGGGTGGCGAAGCTGACTCGTCAGCAGCGCTTCCTGCCGAAACTGCTCGACATAGTCCGCATTGTTCGACACCACATCCGGCAGCAGCACCTTCAGCGCAATGTCGCGCCCAAGATTATCCTGAAGCGCCCGATAGACGGCACCAAACCCACCCAAACTCACACGCTGGATAATGGTATACCGATCCACCAGACGATCGCCTGGCTGCGGCAGCTCTGCTTTGACAACATCCGTCATGTTTCGTGTCCAATTTCTGTCTTTCGACCTGACTCAAACCGCCTGCGCTTATCCTGTCCCAATACCCCGCGCAAGACATATCGCCCCAGTCTACGCACTTTAACGTTTTTTCGCAAGAATAGCGCCTCGCGGGGGAATCAGGAGGCTGTTTCATTCCCCTCCTTCGTTCCTGTCAGCGTCCGAACCCAATGCCACCTCTCCCGCCAATGCCGCCTTCTCCTTAACCCTGTAACGGCGAAGTTTCATCCGATGACCCAAAATGGCCAGCTCCGCCGGCAAAACAATCACCGACACCAAAAGCGCCGAAACAATCGTCGTAATGGTCAGCGTCCCCACACGGGAAATCGGCTCAAAATCCGACAACAACAACACCGCCAGGCCACCGCAAAGCATCACATTCGAAAATACTATCGCACGGCCAGAACTCAGCATCGCCCTGCGAATTGCATCTGCTACCGGCACATCAAAGCGATACTCCTGCCGAAAACGCTGGATGATGTGAATCGTATTGTCTACTGCCAAACCAATGCTGATCGTAAAAACCAATACCGATGTCGTGTTCAGCTCATACCCATACACATGCATCAGCACAAGTGTCATAAACAGCGGCAACACATTCGGAACAATCGACACAAGCCCTGACCAGAACGAACGAAATGCGAAAAACAAAACCAAAAAGATAACCACAAATGCCGTCATCAGCGAGTTGAACAAATCCCGAACAAATACATCCAGACCACGTGTTGAATTGTAGGCAATCCCTGTCAGACGAGGTGACATACCCGTGCCTTCCAGCATCTTCGAAGACACAGCCTGCACTTCATCGATCGTCTTCTTGGCATATATGACGCCATTGTCGGGAATCCTCACGCTGATGCGCACATTGTCCCGATCTTCCGTCATAAAGGCCGCCAGCTGTCCTGGCTGAACCTTGTGGATCGCCGCCAGACGGATCAGGAACTGCCTCTCATCGGGCGGTGTTTCAAAACTCAGACCGGCCTCTTCGAGAATATTGCACGCCGATAAGGTGGTGATCACCCCCTCAATATCGGCAATCTTGCGCTGCAAATCGCACACCTTCTGCATGGATGACACCTTGCCGAAAAAGTTCTTCTCCGGAGACAGGATGTCGATCTCCAGCGGCAGAATCCCCCCCAGCTTTTCCTCGATCAGTGCATTCGTCTGGCTAATGGGGTGTGAAGGCTCAAAGACATCATTGACCTTGCTGTTAAACCTCACCACATGCATGCCCACGACGATGCAAATCACCAGCGCCACAATGCTCCCCGCCGTGACAAGCCACTTGTGGCGAATACTGAACATCGTCACGCCTGCGATAACCCGATCGACAATCCCTTTGGGCGTCGATGATGCCTCAGCTTCGGACGCCGAGAGTGCCTCAGCTTTTCCGGCTTTCGGCTTAAACTTCATAAATGAGGCAATCTGTGGCATGAAAAAGACCAGAGCCACATAGATCATCATCACTGCCAGCGCTGTGATCGCGCCAAACGAAGACAAAATCTTCGACCTTGCCACCAGCAGTGACCCAAACCCCACCGCCGTCGTGCTCGTCGTCAGCAAGGTCGCCATCGCCACCCGGTATACCCCATCCACCAGGGCCTGCCTCTGCGTCTTACCCTTCTTCACCTCATCAAGAATCCGCATCATGATGTAGATGCTGTTGGTCACCCCAATGACCAGTATCAGCAAAGGCAGCGTGTTGTTAATCATCGTGACGGGGAGATCCCGCCAGACCATGATGGCGATGGCCCACAAAATGACGCAGCCAATACAGGCCAGCGGCAAAACCGCCTGCAGGAAGCTGCGAAACAAAACCCACAACGCCAAAATGTAAAGACAGCCCACTATCGGCCACAGTAAAAGCTGCTCGTGCTTCATCGTATTGACCGTCACCGCACGTATATAGGGCAGCCCTCCATAGGAAATATCATAGATCTCCCGGCCATTGCTGGATTCCCATGCGCGCACCTGCTCAGACAGCCTCACAAAAAGCGGATAAAAATCATCGGGCTCCGTATGGGCCGCATCCAGGTTAATCATGATAAGCGCGTGGCGCAAGTCCTCCGAGATGAGGTTGCCCCGAAGCAGCGAAGAGGTTTCGACACGCGCAAGCACCGCTGCCACCATTTCTTCGGTAATCACACCCTCGCCCAGCATTGGCTGGGCTCCCCTGAGCAGCGCAAGCGGATTCGTGTCATTAGAAGGCACGCGCGTCAGGCTAAAGACTGACTCACCGTACGCATCCAGCATATTCGTCAGATCACGCAAATCCGTCAGGGCGCGTGCCGTCAGGAGCGACTGCTGGCTGCTGAAAACGACGAGAAAAACATTGCCGTTCCCCGAAAACTTTGCATCAAATGCATTCTGGTAGGCAATCTCCTCATCGCTGAACTCAAGCATCGCTTCGGGACTGAAGTCAAAACGCAGCTTCGGAAGCTGAAGCGCACCCACCACCGTCAATGCCAAAAACAGCGCAATCACCAACCAGCGATAACGCAGGTTGCTTTCAAGTATCGTTTTAAAACCCATGCAAACAGCCGCCTCGTTTAAAAAGAGAGCATGGCGAAAAATGCCATGCCAAAAACTGCCCTTTTCCAGGGGACAAAAACTGCCCTGTTACCAACGCCCTGCGCGGTGTTATATTCACCCTTTGCAGGGGAACACAATCCCCAGGGCGTCGATCCTGATTTTCTCCTCAATGATTCAGTATCCACTTTTGGCGCTGCAAACACAACGGGTTTGTTCCGTCGCTGCTGCGCACATTGGCGCTGCGCACATTGGCGAGGTGTGTGGCATCAGCGATGCACTCTGCCACTTCACCCACAAGCAATGCGCAGCATTGCAGGGGGTGCGGGGGGGAGCAAGCTCCCCCGCGTCAAAAAGCTCTAAAGCTTTCGGCCACGTTCATCGCGATCGGAGAGATCAATCTTGTACTTCTTCTGCCGCTTCTTAAAATAACGCGTATAGTGCCACCGCGCATCGTCAACCGACCATTCGAGAGAGTTCTGGGAAAGGTTGCCAAGCCGTTTCAAAACAAGCTGTGCGTTGACAGAAACGTGCTTTGGTCCGTCGATGGCGTCCAGGAGCCTTGGAATCGCGGCATGATTGAGTCCGGTCATCGGAAACCCCGCTGCCTGCATGCCCCTGACCACCCACTGATCACGCGTCTCTTTCCCATGGGCAGCCAGCCACTGCCGGTAACGCGCCGCACAGGCTGCACCCTCTGCAGACTCTGCCGGCACGCACAGATCATGATTGGTCACCACAGCCACCGCCGACTGGAGTGCTTCCCTGAAGGGCACCATGGATTCCGCTGCCAGCAGGTCAACCAGCGTCCCAAGGTATTCGGCACGCGGCGCATGCAGAATATGCCCCAGCATGATCGCCATGACCCTCGCATCCCCCACATCGCCGCCCTGCGCAATGGCCTCCAGCCAACGCCTGAACGCCCCCACCGTCTGCCCGTCGTCCACCCTCGAAAGCGCCCCAACAATGGCAAGCCGCGTCATGTCGTCTGTCTCGGCTTCCAGCTGCCTGGCCAGCGCGCCCGACAGTTTGCCAACCTTCGGCGCCACATTCGCAGCCGCACGCCTTAATTGCGGATCGTCGTCGGTCAACGCACGCGATACGTGGCGCGAGTCAATGGCTGCGGCATCAATACCAGCCAAACGCTGCAATGCCACGGCCTTCTCCAGGGCACTCGCACGGCTCGAACCCAACGTCACACGATGCTTCGCCACGCACTGCTCCTGCTTGGGCACAAAATCCTCATGCCAGGGATGAACCACAGAGCGATCGATACAACCCGCACAAATCTCGTGATCCGCACAATAGATGCGAACATGAAAGTGATCATCGTGGCTGGCATGAACCTGAACGGACTGCTCAAACCGGTCAAGGATATCCTGGGACTCACCCTTCGCCACAAGCTCATCCCACAATGCCGTGCGCAAATGCCTGGCCAGAAAAATGAACTGAACACGCACCCTGGGATGCGTCAGCAGCGCTTTAACCAGCGCCGCATTCTTCTCCACGTCGAAGACATAGGCGCCGTTATCCGACAGCAGACGGCGATTGACCTTTTGAAGATTCGAAGGCAACACGGGCTGCTTCGTCCTGACATCATACAGGTAAAACCCGATATCCGCATCCCGTCCGGCATTATGGCTGATCGAGTACGGGATATCGCCTCCCTCGCGGGCACCAAGGTTGCCAAGCTGCATGATGGTACCCGGATACCGCTTCGACATGAAGCGCGCCGTGTCTGCCAGCAAGTCTATCAGCTCCTTCGTGCCATACGCCAATCCCCGCTCATACTGAACCGAAAGCTGACGCAAATCCAAACTTGGCGTCGGCAGAGCAAGGCCATGAATCATGTACCCATCACGCGTATCGCCGATCGAAAAGCTCAGTGACTCCTCGCCCGGTAACCTGTAAAACTCGCGCGACCACACAGGCGGATCATTCCGCATGACTTGCTGTGCTTCCCAAATGCGGCGCATCGCCTCTTCGCGCTCGGCGGCATCGCCATCCCGCTTGCTCTGCTCAACCACCCCTTCCGCGCTGCGCTCGCTCATCCTCTGGCTATCGACAAGCACCTCCGTCTGGCCCGACTTGCAGCCCCACAAAAACAACATGACCGCCGTTAAACAAAACTGACGAATGATCGTTGTATGGATCGATTTATGCATTAGACTCTCTGCTCATGAACAATGGGCCGGGCACGCAGCATCAACCGGTTACCACGCAAACGCATTCAATGCATAGATGCAAACATTTCTTTCTTTCACTTAAAGAGGACGCTCATGAAAAAATGGCTGCTGTCGCTTCTCGCATTCCTCACCGCCTTTACCATCATCAACTTCTCCGCACCCAAAGAAGCCCACGCCCAGCTGTCGCTTGAGCTGATCGGAAAGCTTGGCGGGAAATCAACTTACATCGAAAAGGAATCCTTCGGTGACTCCATCTTTGATGTGGGAGGCGGGCTGCAATTCACAACCCTGTTCCGATTCGAGCAGGGTACCGCCGTGGGTCTCAACTTCAACTGGACCATGATCGAGCAGCGCCTCAAACGCTCTGAGCTCTCCGAAGAACTCGGTGTCACAGAGCGATGGATGACGGTGCAGCACCCATCCTTCGGCTTCGCCCTGCGGCATGCCTTCGTCGACTTTGCCGAATTCGGACTATGGCTCAATTACGGCTTTGGAACTGTCAACATTGACTGGAAAGGCATGAACATAGACAGCGCCAGGCGATACGGTCTCGACAATGCCAACCTCAAATGGAAGCTTCAAAGCTTCGAACTCGGGCTCCTGCTCCAGTTTCGATGGAATATCCCCAGCACGCACCTCCATGCCATCTTTGGCCTGCAGGGCTTCATGGACATCAGCAGGATGTACCCCAGCGACAACAGCCTCGCCAAGGCAAAAGACCGAAACGACCGAAACCTTGACGAAAACAGCATCAACACCTTCGGCTTCATGTTTGTCTTTGGCCTCAGCTATGACTTCTACTTCGAAAGCTTCGGCAAACGCGCACCCAATTAGTTTTCCATCCAATCTTCCCAATCTTCCATGCGGATCGCCCGCTATTGCCCGCGGGCAATACGCGGCCGGGCGCGGCTATCTGCTAAAACGCAGATACGCCGCGCCTTTTATTTTTTTGTGGGGTCTGCAACCTGTAAAGGCGTAGCGTGCTATGCCCTATAAATCAGGGGCGGCCGTTCCGGTTGCCCGGTCGATAACAGGTTCCACCCAAGCCGGGCGTTGCGGGGCCGGCGATTGAGGCCCCGCACAGGGGGTAGACGCGTATCGGCCTGTAGGGGCG
>WQTY01000048.1 GCA_009786045.1 Pseudomonadota bacterium
GCCGATACGCGTCTACCCCCTATGCGGGGCCTCAATCGCCGGCCCCGCAACGCCCCGCTTCTTCGGGGGAACCAGTTCCCCCGAACCCCCTGCAATGCTGTCGCATTGCTTTGGGCTAAGCCTCTTTACCTTCGGACAATCTTTGCCCCCTTTGAAGATTTGAGGTATGTGGCCTCAAGCAATGCATTTCGCCACTTTACCCACAAGCGATACGAAGTATCGCAGGGGGTGTGGGGGAGCAATGCTCCCCCACAAAAAAAACCATGAACGCACGAAACAATCTCATTGTCAGCGGGGTACAGCGCTGGGAGGCATCCGACGGCGACATTGTTGCTTTGGAGAATGCGGGGGTGGCGTTTGGTGATCATGTCGTGCTGGAATCGATCTCGCTTCGCATCCCTGTGGGCAGGACGACGGTGATCATGGGGAAATCGGGATCGGGCAAATCCGTTCTGCTTAAGACCATGAATGGTTTGCTCATGCCAACGTCCGGCAGCTGCCGCCTGTTCGGCGAAGAAACGCGTGCCTGCAGCACGCCGGGGCTAAATCTGCTCCGCAAGCGCACGGGGATGATTCTCCAGGACTATGCGCTGTTTGATTCGAGCACGGTGTTTGAAAATGTGGCTTTTCCGCTTGTTGAGAATGCGGATTTGCCAGCCGGGCGAGTGAGGGCACTCGTAGAGGAAGCCCTGGAACCTCTGGGCCTGCTAAATGCCATCGACAAGTATCCGTCGGAGCTGTCGGGTGGGATGAAGAAGCGTGTCTCTTTTGCGCGAGCCGTCATTCACCAGCCCGAGCTGGTTTTTTTTGATGAACCGACGACGGGCCTGGATCCCATCATGATTGCATTTGTGGATGAGATCATCCGGGAGATGCGCCGCCGGTATGACATCACGAGCGTCATCATCAGCCACGACATTCAGAGCATCTTTCGCCTGGCAGATTATGTGGCATTTTTGCATCAGGGCCGGATCCTGTTTGAGGGCACGCTCGCGCAGATCCGTGCATGCGAGATACCCGAAATACAGCGATTTTTTGATGCCGAAAACAAGCAGGACAAGGAAGCGCCGGCGCTGGGGAGCAAACCCTATGTGGAGATCCGCGACCTGTACAAATCTTTTGGCACACAGCCCGTTCTCAAGGGGGTGTCGCTCAGGATACCCGAACATCAGATCACGGTCATCATCGGAGGTTCCGGATCGGGAAAGTCCGTGCTGATGAAACACATCCTTGGGTTATTTTCTCCCGACTCGGGCCAGATACTGCTCAACGGCGTGGACATCGGGGGAATGAGCGAACGCGAGCGCGAGGTCGTGCGAACGCGCATTGGGATGCTGTTTCAGGGGGCGGCATTGTTTGATTCGATGATGGTCGAGGAGAACGTGGCCTTTCCGCTGACCGAGCGGCGAAACCCGCCCCCCGTGGCTGAGATTCGCGCGCGAGTCTGGGAGATGCTCGAACGATTGAAGATCGTCGACATTGCAAAGAAGTATCCGCCGGAGATATCGGCGGGTCAGCGAAAGCGCGCTGCCCTGGCGCGTGCGATTGTCACGAAACCGGCGCTGATGATTTACGACGAACCGACAACAGGCCAGGATCCGATCATGATTCGCTACGTCGACGACATGATTCTGGAGGCACATGCGGCGTTTGGCCTGACGACAATCGTGATCAGCCACGATATGGTGTCGACGTTTCGGATTGCCGATCAGGTGGCCGTGGTTTACGACGGCAGAATCGCCGTAAGCGGTTCACCTCAGGCGGTACAGGCCTGCCCAAAAGAAGAAGTCCAGCACCTGATTCGAGCACAGCTTCCATCATAAGCAGTTTTTTTCGCGGAGGAGCCAGCTCCCCCGCACCCCCTGCAATGCTGCGCATTGCTTGTGGGCAGAGTGGCAAAGAGTACTGTTTATGGCGCCATACTTCGCATTGCGAGCATAGGAGAAGCAATCTGTTTACGTTTCACCCTCGGCACCGAACACTTAGTGGATGAACACCAGACTGCTGGGAGGAAAAATTTAGAACTCGCCCCCTGAGCCAGCGCCCTCACACTAAGGGGGGATGTCGGCAAAATGCTTGCGTTTTTGCAAGCAGGTCATATATTGCCACGCTCGTACTTCGGGCGATACGCGTGCAGGGGGCGTTTTTCATCCCGGGATCGTTCACATTATTATCCTAATTATCCTACGCATGGAGGAGCGAGCAAAATGCTCCAGGGATTTCGCGACCGCAAAAACTCAGTTTTGATTTACATTGTGTTTGCGGCCATCATTGCTGCTTTTATATTCATGTTCGGCCTTCCGAGCACCGATTCCTCGTGTTTGCCTTCGGGCAACAAGACGGTAGCCAGGATTGGCAAACATGTCATTGATGCCGAAGTGATGCGCAGCATGATCCTGCGCTATTATGGCGATAATGTCTTTCAATCCCAAAACCTCCCTCAGATACAGATGCAGATTGTCGATGGCCTTGCGGTCATCTACCTGCTCGCCGACGAGGCACGAAGCATAGGTCTTCGCATAAGCGATGAAGATCTGCATGCGTACCTGACAAACGTGGAGGCAGGTAACCTTGACATCATTGCTCTCGGTTTCCTCAAGAACAACAAGTTCTCCAGGCAACAGTACGAGTATGCGCTCCAGCGGATCCAGACCTCTTCGCGCAGATATGAGGCGTTCAAGCGCGAAGAACTTTTGGCGCGCCGTTACATGGCCCTGGTGAGGAGCGGCCTTACCATTTCGGATACAGCACTCTGGCAGGCGTATTCTGAAGCCAACACGTTTGCGGCACTGGAAGTCGTCCGTCTGACGCCCGATGCGGTGCGCATGACGCTTAAGCCGGTGAGCGAGGCAGAGTTGTCGGCATTTTTGACAACCGGCGAAGACGAGATTCAGGCCCATTACGATGCCCACCTTGGTCAGTACACCACACCTGAAAAAGTCAAACTTCAGCAGATTGTCATTCAGAAGGACTATTCGAAACTGACCAACGTCGGTGCCAGGACGGTCAAGACACACCAGCCCGGCGAGCGCTTTAACATTGCACGATACCAAATCGTGGATGAGAAGGCTGACTTTGCGCAGGCGTTTGAGGATTATGATGAAAGCGAGTTTAAGGCAACAGAGGGCGTGACTGGGCTGATCGCTGTCGACCAGATGGCTGACGCGCTTCAGGCTGCGCTGGAGAACCAGGAGGTTGGCGAGATCGTCACAGCCGAGCTTTCGGACCGCTTTGTCATTGCAAAAGTTCTTGAGCGCACGCCGCGCGTGGTGACGCCGCTCGCAGAAGTCAGGCGCGATATTGCCAAGTCGCTCCTTGATGAGCGTCAGGTTCGGGCCAGGATGGAGGAAGTTTCGGCGAACATTCTGCATTTGGTGCAAAATGGCCAGACACTTGAGGCTGCGCTTGCCGGAGCACTCTATACAGGTGTTCTCTTTGAGCAGCCCACGATGGTTGTACCAGTCGAAGCGGAGGAAGTTTCGGCAGAGGACGCTGTGGCAGAAGCTACAAGTGAAAACGAGGACGAATCGGCGGTGGCTGCAGATGCCGGCGAGGCGACCGAACCACCTGCCGTGGAATCTGTGGTTGTCAAGCTTCCCACGGATCTTCCCATCGTTCCGAAGAGCCAGCGCCTCCAGGTTCAGACAATTCAAAATGCCGCACTTGATACAGGTTTTATCATGGGCCTTGGTGTAAGCGATGACATCGTTCGCGATGCCCGCACGGCAGAGGCAGGAACAATTTTGCCAAGAGCATATGGCATGGGGCATGACCTCATCATCGTCAAGGTGACTGAGAAGATGCCGGCCAGCCAGGAGAGCTTTGAGACACAAAAGGCTGAGCTCCGGGATCAGGCCATCTACTACAAGGCACTTACGCTCATTGGCGACCCGGATACGCTGCTGTCCATGCAGGGAGAACCCGGTCTGTGGCTCCGGCAGAAGCTCCAGCAAGCCAAATCCAATGGAACGATTACCATCAACCAGGCTTTCTTTGCCGAGGATGCGCGGCGGCGAGCAGCGCGGAATTAGTCCAAAGAAGGGCGGCAGGCTTGCCGCCCTTTTTTTATGCGCAGGGCGGTTGTATTGACACGGATACCTGAACCGTGCTATGGGGCCGCCTGTTTGGAAGGGTGTGCTTTGAGTCATCTGGTCCTAAGCCCGGTTGACTTGTATGGTGCACTGAAACGAAGCGGTGCGCGGGTTTTCCGCCCCGGGTTTAATTTGCTTAAGGAGAAGTTACGATGTCACTGCACCGTCTGGTGAAAGCAAGTCTTGTTGGAAAGTATGGCCGTCATGAGTCTGACACGGGGTCGCCCGAGGTTCAGGTTTCGCTTTTGACGGAGAGAATCAATGGTTTGACAGAGCATTTTAAAGTGAACAAAAACGATCATCATGGTCGCCGTGGTTTGCTGATGCTGGTTGGCCGCCGCCGTCGTCTTCTGGACTACCTGAAGGCGAAGGATGTTCAGCGCTACCGGGAGCTGATCGCTTCACTTGGGTTGCGTAAGTAGGATAAGCTGTTGTGCCACCTCTTGAGGTGGCATTTTTTTGAGACTTTGTGCGGATTAGACTGTGCAATGATCCGAGACAACCCAAAGCATGCGGTTGTTTGGGACGATTGTGCAGTAGAAAAAACCGGATAACCGGTGCCCGCAGGAGTCTCTTTCTTTAATAGGGTTGTGCATGCTACGGGCGGCAGACCCAAAAAAGCAGGAGTCATGAAAATGGCACGTATTATTCGAGAGAGTGCGTTGTTGGGTACACGTGAGGTCACACTTGAGACAGGGCGCATGGCCAGACAGGCTTCGGGTTCAGTTCTGGTTCAGAGTGGCGAAACGATGGTTCTGGTCACCGCGTGTTCCAAGACGAACGAGCGCACTCAGGATTTTTTTCCTCTGGTTTGCGAATACATTGAGAAGACGTATGCCGCGGGCCGGATACCGGGGTCATATTTCAGGCGGGAGGGACGCCAGGGTGAACACGAAACGCTGGTGAGCAGGCTCATCGACCGCCCGATTCGCCCCCTGTTCCCAGAGGGTTTCCTGGATGAGGTTCAGGTGATTGCGACGGTTGTCAGCTATGACCCCACCTGCGAGCCGGATGTATTGGCCATTACGGGTGCTTCGGCGGCGCTGATGCTGTCTGACCTGCCCTGGGATGGCCCGATTGCGGGTGTTCGAATCGGCCGCGTTGACGGTCAATGGATTGCCAACCCAACAAACCTTGAACGCGATGCCTCGGATACGGACATCATCATGGTGGCCAGCGAGCAGGCCATCATCATGGTCGAAGGCGAGACAGAGGGTTTGACGGAAGCGGAATTCCTGGATGCGATGGACTTTGGCACGGCAGCAGTGCGTGACATTTTGGCGCTCCAGCACCGAATGGCCGAAGCCGTAGGGAAAACCAAGCGCAGCTTTGTGGCCCCAACAGCAGATGCCGAAATATCCGCAGCCCTCGAAGACTTCTCGGGCCAGACGATGGCCGCCATGACCATCCCTGTCAAGCTTGAGCGCTACGCGGCGCTCAGCGCCGTAAAAAAAGACATTGTCGCCGCTTTGAGCGAACGCTTCGAAGGCCGGACAGGCGAGATCGTTGCAGCTTACGAGAACCTCAAGGCTCGCCTGATGCGCAGCCTCATCACAGACCAGCGCGTTCGCATTGACGGCCGCCGGCTTGATCAGGTTCGCCCCATTCACTGCGAAGTCGGCGTATTGCCCCGCGTTCACGGTTCTGCCCTCTTTACGCGCGGCGAAACCCAGGGCCTCGTGACCGTAACCATCGGCACGTCGACGGATGATCAGCGCATCGAAGAGCTTGGCGGCACGCGATCCAAGCGGTTCATGCTGCATTACAACTTCCCCCCCTTCAGCGTGAACGAAGTCAAGCCGCTGCGAAGTCCCGGCCGTCGCGAAATCGGGCATGGCATGCTGGCAGAGCGTGCACTGTGCTCCGTCATGCCAACTGCCGACGCAGACTATGCCTACACGCTGCGCATCGTCAGCGAAATCCTCGAATCAAACGGCTCAAGCTCCATGGCTACGGTCTGCGGCGGAACCCTGGCCGCCATGGATGCAGGCCTCGAAATCAAGGCACCCGTTGCCGGCATCGCCATGGGACTCATCAAGGAAGGCAACAAAATCGCCGTCCTCTCCGACATCCTGGGCGATGAAGATCACCTGGGCGACATGGATTTCAAAGTCTGCGGCACAGAGAACCACATCACCGCCATCCAGATGGATGTTAAGATCGCCGGCATTTCCCGCGAAGTCATGGCCCAGGCCCTGCAACAGGCCAACGAAGGCCGAAAGCACATCCTGGACTGCATGATGCGCGCCATCAGCGAAACGCGCGACACGCGCAGCAAGTACGCGCCCCGCATCGAAACGATCAAGGTTCACCCCAGCAAAATCCGCGAAATCATTGGCTCCGGCGGCAAAACAATCCGCAACATCTGTGCCGTTTCCGGCGCAAGCGTCAATGTCGAAGATGACGGCACAGTTAAGGTCGCCTCAGACTCCGCCGCCTCAATCGAAAAAGCCATCCAGATGATCAATGATGTCACGCGCGAAGCCAAGCCTGGCGAAATCTACCTGGGCAAGGTCAAGAAAATCATGGATTTCGGCGCTTTCGTCGAAATCTTCCCGGGCTGTGACGGCATGGTTCACATCAGCGAGCTGACGGATGGCCACGTCGACAACGTCACCGACATCCTCAAGGAAGGTGAAGAAGTCGTCGTGAAGGTTCTGGCCATCGATCCGCGCGGCAAGATTAAACTCTCGCGCCGCGCCGCCATCGGCGAGAAACCCAACACCTAGGTTTTTTGTGGGGGAACTTGTTTCCCCCACACCCACACATCGCCAAAGCGAACAGAAGAAATGCAAAACAAGGTCAGCAAAAAAGTTAACATTGTTGCAAACTTTGTTTTGAAATTTTCAGAAGTAACCATTATGTTTTGAAATTTTCAGAGATAACCTTTTGTGTTATCATTTTCTCGTGTGCGTTTGGCAGGCTGAAGACTCGCCTGCCATTTTTTTTGACTTTAAAGCGAGGATGATTCATGAAAAAATTATTGTTTTTTGCTCTGGTGGCTGTGTCCGCAATGGGAACGCTGGCATGCGGATCAACCACCACCACCCAAAGTGCAAGAGGTGGGTTGGTTCGAGGGGCATTTTCAGACGTCAGAGTGGCCGCTAAAGATTTCGAGCCGGTCCAAATCGTCTTTGCAACGACAGATGGCGCACTTGCAACATACAATACTCTCCTTGGCGAAGCCGCCAAAGTGGGAGGGCACGCGATTGTGAATGTCGTGATTGAAGAGATACGCGTGTGCGAAGGCAAACAAAGTTTTATGGGCAGCAGCTCATCGTGTGCGACAGTGCACTATGGGTCCGCCCTGGCCATCCGCTACACCAATGCGCTTGAAGTCGACAAATACCTTTCCGTGTCGGACGATTCCTTCATGGGAAGAATGCAGTTGGAAAAATCCAACTCGGGATTTTTAGGTAAATTTGTTTCTTTTGGCCAAGGCGGAGAATAAAATTTCTTTTAATTCCCAAATGATTCGCATTATCGACGTTTTGGCCTGGACCCTGATGTCTATGCCGGCCGTCGATGCCATCATGAAAGATAGCATGCGCCTGCGAGAAGACAGGCAGGATGGGAATGTTTTGCCGGGGTGGTGCCGCAGGCGACGGGGGTTTTGCCCCCACCACAGGTTCGCCCGCCTGCATGCTGCATTTCCTTGCTAAGAGGGCGTTTTTTTGCGACAAATACACGTTCTGCATTGTCGTCTAATCGACAAAGGGGCAGCCATTTCTTCCAAGGGCAACGACTGTTGTCCCAAAACAATGCGACAGCATTGCAGTGGGTTCGGGGAAGTAAGCTCCCCCGAAGGAGTATTCACTTGTTCCGTCCTTTTAAGAGCATCCTCGCAGCGCTGTGTACAGGTTTTCTCGTGTCATGCACCGGAGGCGAACCCCCTCCTGCCGCACAG
This sequence comes from Pseudomonadota bacterium, assembly GCA_009786045.1. GTDB lineage: Bacteria > Myxococcota_A > Bradymonadia > UBA4248 > UBA4248 > WQTY01. The sequence goes on from WQTY01000048.1 coordinate 7,999, forward strand.
GAACACGCAGACGAAGCTGCACCCGAGTCACAAACTGATGCCGTGAGCAGCGGCAGCAATAGCCCTCGCCCCGTACAACCCGATCATGCCGGCATCTTTCTTCGGCACGAAGGCGGGCTCATTGAGATCCGACGCGGACAGTCAGGCGATCTCTATCCCACCAACGCCGATCGCGGGTTTGGATTTTCGCTCCCCAAAGGGGACAGCCTGGCGGTCGACACCAGGCAATTTGTCGTCCTGTCTAAACGCCTCAATCCCATTACGCTCCAGCTAACCCGGATGGATGGATATGCCATCCTGCCTCCCGCATGGGATGAAGAGGCGCGCCCGGAGAATGTCGCATGGCTGGCCACCTACAACATTCCTGCCAATTTTCAGATCATCGATCGCGAAAGCGGACACGTCGAAATCGCCCTCAATGAACCTCTGCCCGCCGGTTTCTATGTTTTGCACGATGACTCCTTCGTTCGCTCTCGAACAAGGCACGACGTGACCGAGTTCTATCCGTTCATCGTCGTTGCCTCACGCGGCAATGACATGCCATGGGCCAACGATGCCTCCCGCTGTTTTGAGGGTTTCTATAAAACCTACGCCCAAAGCCTCATTGCCACGCCACCCGATGAAGCCACCCAACGATCGCTTCGACGGTGTGCGACCTCTATTCACCTGCTATACAGGACGACTTCAAACGCCATCCAACGCCTCCAGCTCCGCCACCAGCTTCTCTTTCTCAATCGAATCGCCGACATCCACTCGCTGCCCATCCTGCAGCGCATGTTCGATGAAATGCGCCTCGGCGGAACAAACCTGGAACAATGGTTCTGGGAACAGGCACAGGGAAGCATCCTGGCCGATCTCATCGGCATCTATGATGCCATCACCTCCGACAGCACCATCAGGCCGGATGACCTGGCCCCCCTGATCCTCTACTACACCGGGGAGAGCACTGCCCCCAAAATGCTCGAAATGCTCGCATGGGTGCCATTCTCTCGTATTCCAGCACCCAATCCCTATCTCGACGCCATGTTCGAACAACTCACCCTTGGAGAGCACTGGCAGGGAAATCTTGCGACGCTTCTGGGCGGCCTGCAGCTGCATCGCATCAGCAGCACGACACGGCAATATCCCGGCCTCGCACCATGGCAGCAACGCCTCGACGCAGATATTCCCCCCGTCTTCCGAGAAGTTGCTTCAAGCCTCGACAACCTGACACCAGGAACCGGCATCGTCATTGGCCCTTTTCTCTTTCACGATACAACCGACGAAGAAAATCTGGCCGCCAAAACGGCAATTCTGAGCAAACGCAGGGAAGTCTCGGCTTGCTATCGTTCACTGGAGCGCCGTTTGGGGAATCGAAGTACGACGCTGATCTACGAGCACCCCCTGCATGGTCACCACCACCACCCGTCTTCTGAGCTCCGTGACCCACTCGATAGCCTCCACACCCCACCGGCCGTTGATCAGGAGTTCCTCGATTGCATCAGGACCCAGTACGAATCGATTCGCCTGCCAACACTGTCAGATGCTGCCAAGATCGTCATGTTCGCCATCACACTCAACAGCGCCGCCACGGCGCCCTGGCTTCGTTAGAGCATTTTCATTTTTCTTTTCGTGGGGGAACTGCTCCCCCTTTAGGGGGACGCCAGCGAAGCTGCTAGGGGGTTCCCACCCCAGGGCAACCGCAAAGTCAAAGTACATTGATATTGCTGCGTTATTGCGTTCGCTGGAGCGCCGGAGGTGCGACGACGTGAATAACCGTCGGTGGAGCGAAGCGCAACCGGCGGATAGTGGCCCCCTCTCTATCAGCCCCAGCGGGGCTGAACTACGACTCTATATGTCAAAAAACTGAGTATCAAACGACTTTGCGGGAGCCCTG
>WQTY01000049.1 GCA_009786045.1 Pseudomonadota bacterium
AAGCAAGGAGGCGTGGAAGGGAGCGTACTTCGTACGTGACCGACCACAACGACGCCGCTGACGACGAAGATGCACATTTCGGCGAGCGCGATACGCGTCTACCCCCTGTGCGGGGCCTCAATCGCCGCCCCGCAACGCCCGCTCGGTGGAACCCATTCGCCGGCTAATGCTCTGCCTCTGGCGGATCGTCGTAGGGCGAGCATCTCAATGGCAGGGGGATGGCCTTTTGCGCCACCTGATCGGTATCGTCCTTCGCACGGAGGATGATCCTGCGCTCTTCGGAAGGGGTATCCTCATGCGGACAATCAGACAGCATCGAAATCATCCCCGTGTAGATGTTGCCTCTTCCGCCATGACCAGACTCAATCAGCATGTTCAGATTCTTATTGCCCGTCACCGTAATGTTTTCAGGGCGCAAATCACCGTCTGTATCGACTATCCTGAACCGCCACCTCAGAACATTGTCATGGATGCCGGCCTGGGGGGATTGCAGGGTAAGTGCTTCAATCCTGGGCGGACAAGCCCGGTCGACCAGCGTCAGCCACAATGTATCCGACAGGGTCTTTGCCTCATCAAAGAATACTTCAACGGAACACAGCCGCTGCTTGCTGTCAAGTTCAGGTCTCAGCCCCATGATGCACCCGCGCCTGAGCTTGAATTCAATCTGCCAGGCAGTCTCCACTTCCCGAATGCTCGGCGGCTCAAAAGCATCACTGAATTCGGGTGTCTGACAAATCACCTGTCCAAGACTTGGCATGAGCTCATGCGCATCATGCGTCGGATAAAGCCACAGGCTTCGCACTGCCCCTCCTGCATCTTCCTCACGTTCGAACTCCTTCAGTTCAACGTGCCTGGTGCTGAATGTCGCACCGCTTGCCGAACTGCCCTGATGTGAGAAGATGATAAAACTCTGCAGTGGAGGCATCCGGCCTGTTTCTTCCGATACATGAAGAATCAGCGGCCAATAGTAGGCAGGCTCGCGGAAACTCGGCGATGGCATGAGCGCAAAGGCATAGGTAAACAGCCCCGGCTTCGAACCCTGCGTGATATGCTCCAGCTCAATGCTTGCCACCAGCTGCCGAGTCGCCCTCACATAGACTTCCCAGCGATCGCCTTCCCTCACCGCCTCCCTTTCCCCATGTCCTGACGCCAGATACTGAACCTCAATCCGTTCGTTCTCTGACGATTCAAAGCGAAAAAACGGCCTGGGGCGCGGAAGAATCGGGTCGAACCACACATTGAGATGAAGTTTGCTGTCGAGCGCATCTGACAGATAACACACCCTCGAATTGGCAATCCCATCGCAAGGCACATAGTTGCCGTCACTTTCGCTCCAGATCCCAACCTCCCGAAGCTCAATGCTCCTGAGCCGTTCAGCGCGCAGCTGGATGGGAACTCGCCTGGGCGGTGCGATATTATCGCTGATTTCAAGCTCGGCTGTCCATGTCGCAAACATGCTCCACTCTGGTACAATGGGAAAAACACCATCATAAGAGGTCAGCACTTCCCCGCCAGGAAGGAATAGCCGATAGTGAATCACATCGGAATCTCCATCCACGGCCACTGCCCGAACGCGAAGCCTGTCCTCTGCACCCACGGATACGAGCGCATTGGTCAGGAGGGATGTCGTCACATTTTGGGTGCTGTTTTCGATCTGGAGCAAGAGCAGTTCCGGGGCGCTGTTTGGTCTGGAAACAAGAATGCGTATCCGCTGGATATCCTCACTTCTGGGAAATCCATCGCTGATACAATGCACCGAAAGCTCATAGCTCTTGCCCTGGCGCTGACCATCTTCAAACTTTGGCGTCCAGACAAGCTCACCAGGGCACTGGGGATCCTGCATGCTGCGCTCACAGGGCTGCAGCCCGTCGAGAACTTCGTAAAGTGAACAAGTCCACTCCCAGCAGGAGTTGTTCATAACAGCCAGGCTGACCCGGACATTTTGTCCACCCCTGCACAAAGGCACCCGAAGCGTCTGCCCCACTTCAATGGGAAACTCCACGACGCTCTTCCCATCGCCTGCAAACTCTACGGGAAGGCCCCCAATCACTCGAAGAAAAGACAACAACAAAGCGGCGGCGATCAAAACCAAAGCCGCCACATAGGTCATCATTCGCCAGCGACCAGCCCGGCACACCTGTAAGGGGCTGTATGTCGAGATGGGCACCGAAAGTATCGCCGACTTCTGAAATTCCCCGTCAGCTTCCCTCTTGAATTGAAATCCCCCCCCAAAGTCATTCATCGTGTGCCTGACACCACGCAAACCCGCACCGTACTGGCTCGGCTCCGGCATGTCAGGACACTCATCATACACCTTAAATGTTAAAAATGCCGCCCCGGTGAATGGCTCATTCACGATGCTTATCGTTATCTTTGCCCGGCTGTTTTGGGCCAGCACATTGTCAATGATTCGCGTCAGACACATGACGAGGGGGTGCGTGGGAACCGGCGAGAGCCATTTGCACTCGGGCGCGAAATGGATCTGGATGCAGCGCTCGATGTTTTCGCCGCCAATCTGCGCCCCCAATGCTTCCAGCGATGCCTTGACGATCTCATTGGGCTCAATGACCATTTGGCACCCATTCGCCATGGCCAAAATGCTTTGGTAGATGCGCGGCACATTCTCCGTCCCAAGCCGGCAGAGTGTTTCCGGTGTCACTGCACTGGCTCGCTCCTTGACAATGTAGTGCGCAAACATGCCATGCAGCCGCATCATCACACGCGATGTCTCATGAAGCATGGGATCGGCGATGGGTTTGAGCAATCGCGATCCGGCAACTTGCCGAATCTCGTGAAATGTGGCACTCCATTTCGTCCAGAGGCGTTCACTGGGCACGGATTTGACGCCGCATAAACGAAAAATTTCTTCCCGAAAATCGTCCAGTGCCTCTGATGACACGGGCTTCGCCCCCTCCGGGGTGGTCATCTTCCTGACCTCCTCCACGAGTGAGCCCAAGCCCAGCAGCCGATGCTTCAAAACATCATGAGCCAAAGCATCAAGCAGCTTCCGCACCGCAACAAGCTTCGTCGCCGAAAGATAATCCTTCTTCTGGCGCGTCGCATCGATCCATTGTGACAGCGTGAGGCCAACAAAATATCGCGCATTGACGATGCTGAGAATAAGCAGGACCAGCAGGATACAGAAAAAAACAACCGCACCGACATAAAATGCCGTTGAACTCGGATAAACAAGAATCTGTTCCAGCATGGCTACATTCGCTAACCTTCCCTGACAGGATCAAAGGCGTGTTTTCCCAGTGTCGGATCGCAAACAAGCCAGCGTCCATTGAGCCTGATCAGAGGAACAAGAAAATACGCCTTCGATGTCTCGTACAATAAAAGCATCGCATTCTGACTGTCAGAGCCAGACACAGTTTGGAGCTCCGGCACACTCCCTGCGATGATTCTCGACACCACCGCCTTAGGCCAGGCCGGCGCATCGTCACGCCAGAGTTCAGAAAGATCAAGCCCTTCGTCATCTGTATCCGTCTTCTGCGCAGCCAAAAGCGACAATCCACCATGATAGCACCGCCCATTCCTGGCCGCCACGTAAGAGGCAAGCGCTGCGTGAGCCGTCTGCTGGGGACGAGGCAAAACATCTGGAATCGCAAAAATGGCCAAAAGAACAGCCAGAAAGCCAAGCACAAGACCAGCCAAAGAAACGAACGCAAATGCCGCCGCTGCCACCGCCCCCACCACCAGTGCCGGAATAAACGGAAACGCCTTCGTCACCATCGATACCTTGACAGGACGATAATCCTGAACTTCAGGAAGCGGGCGATCAACGACATACTTGCCCGCAAAAACATAGGGGCGAAAACCAGACACCAAACGCGGATCGATAGGACGCGGGCCGGTTTGTCTGGTCGCTTCAACCCCGCGCATGTGCCGCATGCCATCTTCACTAAAACAATACTCAATACTGTCCACAGGCCTGAGCTCCGCCTGCAGCCCCTGGCTGCGTGCCTCCGGCACTGAAAATGCCACCTCTTGTGCTATCGCCCCCAACCCGCCTTCAGTCAGATAATCCTCTAACCCCTCTACACTATCCACCCGAAAATCATCACGTTCTAAGGCAAGAATCGGATTCTGACCGGCATCCGTACTCACACGATGACGCCGTCCCTGATAGCTGTCCGATATGCTTCGGCCACCTCCCTCCAGGCGCGGATTCGTCGAAACACTCGACCTGAGCGACTCATCAAGTGTAAAATCAAACTTGCCTAACTGCTCTGAGACGCTCGGCACACGCCTGGACGGCTCTGAAACGCTCGACACGCGCCTTGGCGGTGTCTTCGTCTGAAGATCCTGCCTGGCAGCCGGCGAATCCACCACCACCGGACGAAAGGGGGTCACAGTGCCAATCTCACGGGCACCGCCCAAAAGATCCCCTGTCACGTCCAGGCGAAAGGGCGTCGCATCGCGGGCACGGCCCAAATGGCTCTTCTCGCGAGCAATGCGCAAAAGATCGTCGGATACATCAAACTGAAAAGTCGCAGCCCCCTTGCGTGCCAGCCGACGATTAAGCTCACGATTCTCCAAACGGGGCTGAGGCTGAGCAACAGCCGCCGAGGCCGAAGAAAACTGGCGAATCGCCTCAAGAATCTCCCTGTAGTCCGCCTCATTCTCAGGTGTCGTCGAATGGCGTCGAAGGTATACCGCATAATCCGCTGCCGTCGCCTTGTGAGGTTCCTTATGCAGAAACATACAAAAATCGCGGCACACCTCCTGCATGCGCGCTCGCTCATTCAGCGCAAGGTCGCCATCGCCATCCAAAAATAAACCAAAACCATCGACAAGTGTGTCGACAACTCTCTCAAAAGAATCCTTCCAAGCCATATCGCCTCAAATACATTCCCTTCATGATGCGTCACATCGTGTGCAGGCAACAACGTTATCAGACAAAATTGACTAGCCCGTTCGGTTCATAAATACAACCTTGGCAAAGTCAGCATGGATTTCAAACAGCGTGGCCGAAGCATTGGCAACGCTGATGTGATACAGATGCTTTGGAGGAATGTCGAGAAGCAACATGATGATATGTCGTATGGGGCAGGCATGGGAAACAAAAATGACGTCCTCCCCCGCACCAGCATCATGTGCTGGCACATGACTGGCCACTGCCTGCTGCACGCGGTGCCTGACGGATTCTGCGGATTCACCGGTCAAACCATACCCAACGCGGCATGGATCGGCCAAATGGGCATGCCACTGCGGGTCATCACGCAGCGCCTGAAATGTCTTGCCTGTAAACTGCCCCGTATCGACCTCAAGGAGATTCTCGTCATGCTGCAACGTCCCTCCCAGTACCTCATGCAGCACCTCCGCCGTTTGCCGCGCACGCATAAGAGGACTTGTCACAATCCGGGCCGCTTTGATGGCAGTCGATGCCAAAATCACTCCCAGGCGTTCGGCCTGCCTGAATCCCTCATCGCTAAGCCCAATGTCGGTCAAACCCTGAATCTGGCCATTAGCATTCCAGCTGGTCTGACCATGGCGGCATAAAAAAAGCCTTCGCATGTCCATCCTAAAAAAGAGAAGAGAGGCGATGAGAAAGCGCGCTAGGCGCTGAAAACTCAAGTTCAATGCAGCGAGGGGATAACGAAAGATCCCCCCCCTCTTCCAAAAATGAAAGACACAGTGTCACAAATTCAATCGGCTGTGCGCGGTCGACCTGCTCAAGCCACTCAATCACCACAAGCGCCGAAGGATCCTCTATGCTGTCCCAATAACCTGTCGACTCCAACTCTTCCAGTGTCGAGAGGCGATACAAGTCGAGGTGATGAATCACACGGCCGCCAACAGCTTCATAGCGATTGATGATGGTGAAGGATGGCGAACAAACGCGAACACCCTCCCCAAGATAGCTCTGCGCAATGCCGCGCACAAGCTGTGTCTTGCCAATTCCCAACGGTCCCCGAAGCGCGATGACATCACCAGCCCTCAGAAGCCGGCCAAGACTTGCACCAAAGTCGACAGTATCCTGCAAAGAATGACATACAATGGCCACGACTTAACGTCCTCCTACAGATAATAAACCTAAAATGTTGACACGCTGCACCGAAACAGACTGATCATTCAAAAAATATGTCACATCGACATTGCGTCCGGGATAGCCCTGATGATGAACGCTCAACACACTATTTTCAAAAAAAGGCCCCTCAACGCGAACACCCCGATTCAAATCGAAGTCTTCCCCCTGGCCCATGCCTGTCAGAACCCCCAGGCGCGTACGAAAAAAATCATCAGAACTGGAACGATAAAGCCGCTCCAACTCATCCTGAGGCGGCAAAGCATGGAGCTTCTCAAGCGCCCACAATGCATTATATGCCACACGCGTATCGTCGTCCCAAAGTCTGATTCGAATGCCGGGAACAGACGATAACATCTGAATCCTGCCTGCAGCGGCAATGGCATTCACACTGACAAGTGGATTGACAGACGCAATGGCTGCCTTCAGATAGTCTGGCAAAAAAGGCAACTCTCCATGCTTGTCTGATACCATTCCAAGGACAAAGGCATTCAAAGCCGGGTCATCGTACTGAAGCGCATACACCATGCGCTCATCTGTCACTCTGCCCGCTGCATGCTCGGCGCGCATCCAGGCACACTTCATATCACTTCGAAGCTCGCCAAAAGCTTCCTCCGTCAATGAGGGTGGCGCCACTCGCAGCACCTCCAATAATCTGAGTGCCGGCTCCGCATGAAGGCGTCCCGGTTCTCGCACAACTGTCAAAGCTTCCTCAACTGCATCACCAGGCGACGCTTCGTCGAACACACCGCCAAGTGCCAGAACCTCAGCAATGATCCAGCGCGCCAAATACACCCTGGAATACCTGTCATCTCCCCTGTGGCGATCGATCATCTCCCAAAGCCGGCTATCCAATACACCGCCACGAATCGCCACCTGCATGGCCGTATACGATATCGCCGCATCCTCATGCCCCAATAAATCCAATATCCGCGACCGGACGCGTGTCACGCCGGCAAACGGCGCAAGTGCCCAAAGCCCAAACCGAATCGAATCCCTGTCCGAAGCAAGCAGAGCACCCAAAGCTATCTCCACCGCCCCGGCATGAGGTGAACGCGCCAACATGGCATAAAACGCACGTTCTACCCCAACGCCCCCCAACAAGACCCGCTCCCATAGGCCACCACCCGGCTCTGCAAAACCACCTTTCCCAGCCTCGGATACCAGCTGATCAACGACAATCTGAAGCGCTTCCCCCCGCAAACGTTCAAAAATCTCGACCATGACCGGCCCATCCATGTCGGCAAACCTGGCAATGATCCAGCGCGCTGCAGGGGACGTTGGAATACTCGCCATTATCAAGGCCAGTTCCTGGATCGACGCCCCGGGAAGCCGCTGAATCACGGCTGTATCCAAACGCACCGACACTGACTCCGGCATATTCGCAACCACAAGCTTCAATGCCCTGAGCAACTGAGCCCTGCCCTGGCGAACGCGAGCCGTCTCCATGCGCCCCCCGACCTCATCTGCATGGTACTCTGACACGATTGCCTCAAAAAGCAACATCGGATCATGCGCATAGGCTTCAACCACACTGCTGACAAGCCCGCTACGCCTGGCAAGCTGCGCAAATTGCGGCGCCATCTCGCGGGAAAGGCTCTCTGGAAGCCGACGAACAAGCCGAATACCATAAATATCCTCGCCAATATCGGCATGCCGGGCAAAAAGCTGACGATACGCCGAAGGCGGCAATTCCCCTACAATAGACGCCAATGCTGCATCCCGGACAAAGACATCGCCTGAGGTCAATGCCAAATCCAAAAGCCCGCTTTCCAGAACCGGACTGCCCAAAATACGAGCCGTCCGACATGCCGACATCACCACTTCGCGAGATGTATGCCGCAACAGCAATCCCACAAACGGCACACAGCTCGCGTCACATACCCGCGACATCAGCCTCAGGTAGTACACCAATGCAACATCCGGTGCAGTATCCAGACGGTGGATGATCTCCGGCAAAATCGACACATCCGCCATCTCGTACACCCCCCTGAAGGCAAGGGCATCCAGAGCTTCCCAATCCGATGTCCCAATCAATCCCAAAAGACTTTCCCGGGCTTCAACACAACGCATGCGAACAGCATAGCGCACTGCCTCAAAAATCAGGTCATGATACGCCGACCTGCCTGATGCATGGCGCAAATGCCGATGCCGAAGAACTTCCTCAACCCCTGAACAAAGTGCTGACCCTCTTTCCTGCTTAAAATTCCTGCCAGACAAGCGTTCCCCATCCTCCCCCGCAGGATAGGCAAATGCAGGCGATGAAAATACCCCACCCCCTGCCGTCATGAAAAAAACCATGATGACAAGCAGAAACCTCAGAACGCTCACCAAAACGCATGCCCTCAATGCAAGCCTCCCTCGGCTGGCTCGGCCCCGCGAATGCCCACCCCCTGACATTGACTAATCCGGAAGCGCATACACCTCTACCGGAATGGTTATTTCCTGACCATTTCTTCGAATCTTAACATCGACCACATCGCCCGGACGCTTCACATCCAGGGCATTATAGAGATCATCATAATTCGTAATGGGCGTCGTGCCTATCCCCGTGATGACATCGCCAACAAGTGTGCCTCGCGCTGTCGTCGTGATACCCTGCAAACCCGCCCTCGCAGCCGGCGAGTTCTCACTGACACTCTGGATGATAACACCGCGAATGCCATAACGGCGTGCCACACTATCCGAAAGGATCGAAACCCCAAGCCCAATCTGCTCCGCCCTGCCGGTGCGAATGATCTGCGGCACCACGTGCTTGATCGTCATAAAGGGCACCGCAAACCCAATGCCTGCCGAAGAGCCCGAACTGGAGTATATCATCGTGTTCATCCCAATGAGACGCCCCGAAGAGTCCAGCAATGGTCCCCCGGAGTTCCCGGGATTGATTGAGGCATCCGTCTGAATCATATCGCGAATCGTGACACCGCCATAGCCTCGCCTGTCCCGTCCCATGGCCGAGATAATCCCCGCCGTAAGCGTGTGATCCAAACCAAATGGATTGCCAATCGCCATCGCCTTCTGGCCCACGGCCAGGCTATAGCCATCATCGGGCAGCAATACAGGCGTCAATTCCTCCGGCGCTGCCTCGATCTTCAATACCGCTATATCCTTTTTCGGTTCCCCCCCCACTATCTTTGCAGGATAGGTCTTCTGGTTATACAGCGTCACACTCAAACTCGCCCCGCCATCCACCACGTGATAGTTGGTCACAATGTGGCCTTCCTTATCCCAGATAAACCCCGAACCCGAACCCGCCGGCACCTCCATCGCACGCGCCGTGCGCCAATCCCTGACAACCTGACTGTGCGTTACATAAACCGTCGCCGGCGCAGCGGCATCAAAAATGTCTATCGTATTCTGCTCGTCCTGAGTCCGAAATGAATGCTCAAGATGCTGCCGCTGAGAACGCGTTGGCTGCGCTCGCGAAGGCACCGAACCCGGCCCAAAACTCAAAGTGTCAACCATGTGATCCGACGAAAGACTGCCCGACAAATCTTCCACAAATGGTTCATCCCCACCCCTCCGGATGGTGATGTTCTGGACCTGAGCCGAATTGTCATGCACGCTGAGCTGCTGCGGTGACTGCTCCTGACATCCATGACAGACAAAAATGATTAATGCCAATACCAGCAATAGCCTCGACATCATTCGGAACCCTCCTCAAATGCAAAAACCTGTGGCCTCAGCGCCAGCTCAACATCCCATACTTCCAGCAACGTACCACTCAATGTCACAAGATAACGGCCCATCGGATCAAACGCCAGTGACACCACTGGGAGCTCACCCTGGCTCGCCAGGCGAGCCAGCACACGGCCCTCACTATCCACC
>WQTY01000050.1 GCA_009786045.1 Pseudomonadota bacterium
AATGAAGCCAGGACGAGGGGTTGGGCGCCTGGCGCAGTGGGGACGGGCGCGTTGGCTTCGTCGAAGATCGATGGCGGGCGTCTGTAGCCGCCCTGATTGGCCGGTGTGGGCGGCGGGAGCCGGGAGCCCTGGAGCTGGGACTGGCTTGGTGTATGGGGATGAATGGGTGCCGCCAGCGGGTGCGGCGGTGTGGCGAGCTGTTGTTGATGAAAGTTCGCAGGGGATCTTGACTGACCAGGGGGGAACGAAGAAGGCGTGGCCGCGGCGGGTGAGTGATAGGGCTGCCGTTCCAGAGGCTGTCGCTCAAGCGACGGCGGCGGTTTGCTGAGTCCATGAGTCCCGGGTTGAACGTACAGTGCCATGGCCTCGTTAATAAGCGCGTCGACAGATGTCAGGCGCTGGTTGGCCAAATCGGTAAAAACCTGCCAGAGCCATTCCTGGCAGTAAAAGGCACGAGGCGCGCTGGAGTTGTCGGACATATCAACCTCGAGAATCGGGAACGGAAAGATAAGCGGACTCTGCACGCCACACGCCCAGGCGAGAAACGTGGTGAGACTTAAGGTCTAAACATCCTACCTCGAAACCCGGCACTTTGCAAGGCAGCGTTCAGCGGTTTGCAAAGGCCGGTCTCAAACCGCTGGTGCGGACCGTTTCTACGCGGAAGACGTCGATGGGCGATTGTTTTCCCTTGATCATGATAGGCGGCAGCGGGATGCAGGTGTTGAGACCGCAGGCATGGCGTGCAGCTGCATTGATGAGGATTTCGCCGGGCTGGGCCGCTGCACAAAGCCTTGCGCCCAAATTGACGGTATCGCCGATAACCGTATAGCTCATGGCTTGTGTAGAGCCCATGTATCCTGCAATCATAAGGCCGGAGGCGATGCCGATGCCGACGCTGATGCCGTCAAGCCCCATGGACTGGCGTGTTTCGTTGAGCCTGTCGATGGCCTTTATCATGTCGACAGCGCATGCCACGGCATGCGAAGCATGATTGTTCTTGGCAACGTTTACTCCCCAGACGGCCATGACTTCATCGCCGACAAACTTGTCGAGGGAGCCTTCGTGCCGGAAGATGCATTCGACCATCGTTTCACAGAAGTCGTTGAGAAGGCTGACAATGGTTTCCGGGGCATTTTGTTCTGCCATGTGGGTGAACCCGCGGATATCGACAAACAAAACCGTCGCTTCATGGCGGGCGCCGCTTTTTTCGAGGATGATTTTGCCGTTTAAAACGTCGTCGACGAGATGCGGCGAGATGATGCGGCGCAGATTATCCCGCACGGTGAGTTTTCTGCGCATTTCGTCGATGAGTTTGCTGTGTTGAATGTTGATGGCTGCCTGTCGTGCAAAGCCTGTCAGGATCAGGAGATCCTTTTCGACAAATGCGCCCGTGAGCATTTGTGTGTCGAGGTTGATGACACCAATGACTTCGCCTTCGTGCGTGAGTGGGACACACATGGTGGAACGAACATTGTCGACGACAATCGAGTGAGAAGTCGAAAAGCGCTGATCCTGGAGGGCATCGCCGGACAAAACTGCTGTACATTCGCCGATGACTTCTTCGAGGAGGGTTTCGGAGAGCTTGAAGTGGGCGATTTTATGTTTGTGACGATCGAGTGCAATTCGGCACTTCATGGCGCCGGTGTCATCACGAAGCAAAATGGCTGCGCGATCTGCATGGAAAACCTGGAATGCCTTATTCAGGATGAGGGCCAGGAGCTCGTCGAGATCAAAAACAACCGAGGCTTCGGCAGAGAGTTCAGCGGCAATGCGGAGCTTTTCGTAATCCTGCCGAAGGGCGGTTTCTGAGGTGATATGGGCCTCCGGCAGAAAATGGGCATCTGACATGCAGTGCCGGATGGGGGTGGAGGATAATCCGCTGGAGAGTTCATTTCGGGAATGTTCGCTGAACTCTACCACGAATCCGCCGGGCGTGTTGTCGCCAGTGATGGCGCTGTCGTCATTTTCGGCAAAAGAGATGACATCGGTGGAGGGCACATCTTCGTTGACATGGATAAACCTGAGGATGTGTGAGCCCAGGCTGATTTCGTCGCCGTCTCTGAGCGCGACGGGTTCGTAAATCAGCTCCCCGTTGAGTGTGGTGCCGTTTCGAGAGCCGATATCTTCGAGCATGTAACGGCCATCTTTGTCGAGGAAAACCCGTGCATGTTCCTTGCTGATCATGCGGTCGAGCAGCTGGAGATCCTGGCTTGGATGCCGGCCGATTGTCGTCCTGGATGTCAGAAGGTGTTCGGACCATTTCCCTGTTGTCGAATAGAAGACAAGCTTCGGCATAGGCTTACTCCCCTATGGGGCAATTGGTATGGGGCTCCAAAAACCGGAGTTTTCCATGTTATGCGAAGTGTGCCGAAAATGCAATGTCAAGCATGGTGTGACGTCAAAACCATGCCGCAGAGTTCTGGTTGATTGCGTGAAGTTTTATTGATACTATTGATGGGGTTGTATTGTGTGGAGTTTAAGACTCAGGCTGGATCGAACGGAAATGAGGGAGGAGGGAATTATGCATAAGCTGGCAACGTGTGTGCGGTTTGCGCTTTTGATGTTTCTGCTGTTTGGCTGTGCCAACACGGAAACGGAATCTGGGCGGAGATCAACGGCCGGAAGCAAGTGGATAAATGGTGTGAACTATGCTTCGGACGAAGTGAATGAACAGAATGTGTTCGGACAGCAGGGCAATGGATTAAGCAGCAATCCGCAGGTTAAGCCCACCAGCAGCCAGCTTGGCCCCTACAATACGCAATTTGGGGATGTGACGATTCACGTCGGCGAAGAGTCGCGTGAAGGTTTTATCAACGAGATCATCGATTTTGAGGTTATCCTGACAGCTGAAAGCGGCGGACCGGCTAAAAATGCCCGCGTGGTTGTGATGCTGGACAAATCACAGGCTGCCAGCAGCAACGGGTCGCTTGTCTGGACCGCCGACTCGGCACAGGAACTCCTTGAGGCTCGCTCAGACATGATCATTGCCGAGACGAGTTCTCTGGGCAGGCTTCGTTTCAGGATGCACACCGGGACGGCTTATCATAACAACAACCCCATGTATTATGTGAATGTCTGGTCAGCCAATGCCAAGGATCCGGGCAGCATTGCGGTGTATGTGTTCCGTCCGCCATCGGTGACCGATGAAGGTGTCGTCAAGGGCAATGGCGACACCGTCAACGACACATCCATCCCTGCCTCCATCAGAGATGAGTATAACGCATCGGCATTGGAGAGTGCGACGCTGACCCCAACAGACAGCCTCAACCAGCAGCTGTTTGTAAAATACAAGAAGAAACTTGGCGTGCGTCTGACAGGCAGTGCCACAGCGAGTGGGAACCAGGTAGTGGTGCCTGGGGAGAAGGCGTGCTGGACATTTGTGGGTTACGATGCAGATCGGGGTGGCGTGAATGATGCGACCATTGACGGGAGTGATCCGAGAGCAGGCTGCAAAGAGAGTGATGCCAATGGTATTGTTTGGGTAGAGCTCTATACGGGCAAGGCCTATGGCGCGAAGTATTACCTCAATTTTTTCCACAGCAAGGCCGATGCGCCTGTGGTTTACGAGATAACCACCTTTGCCATGCCAGAGACGCTTGGTGTGGAGGGCAGCGGCCCTGGTGCAGACTTTACCGGCGAGGGCAAGCCCACCGAGACGCTCAAGGTTGATTTCCCCGAGCCTGTGGTTGATCCTGACTCCGGTGCATTCATCATTGAGGGTAAAGATGCACGGGATTTGCTTGAAACCATTGCAGGCGACGATCCTCGCCTGGATGCCATTCTGGAAGCGCATTGCTACAACAGCAAGGGCGCCTTTGTCTGTTCGCTGGTTGAAGACCCTCATGGAAACTGGATGTTGGTCGGTGAGGATGGGGCGCCCATTTATGCCGATATTGATGGGGATGGTCTTGATGAGCAGGTGATACTTGTCTTTGAGACAGACGGGGACGGCAATACCTACTTTGTTGGTTACGATACCGATGGCGATGGGAAGGCCGATGTGGCACCTGATCCCTGCATGATCGACCCCACGGGGGTTGGATGTTCCAAGGGGCCAGCTGCAACGGTTGTTCTTCAGTGCCGTGCCAGCGCCACCGATGATTGGGCGGAGAATTGCGGGGTTCGCAAGACACCCATCGACAATCTTGTGCCACTTGAGGTTCGTGCCGTGCAATTGTCTGGTGCGGCGAAGTCAGGAGAAGTCCTGACCTGGTCTATCGTGCGTGGGGCAGATGCAAGCAATAATGCGGCATTTAGCAGCAAGACGGGACCGGTTACGCTCAAGCAAAACACGAGCGGCGATGGCATTTCGACGGCGTCTTTCTGGTCTGGCACGGGCTACAGCTCGACCTATTATATTCGGGTAGAGTCTGCGAGTGCCAAGACACTCATGATGCCGATCAGTGTGATTTATTCGATGAGCCTGCCCCTGAGCGAAGGCGATAAGCCAAGTGCCGATGCACTTAAGCCTGGCGGCGAGGCGATGAAGGCGCCAGATGGCATGCCGCCAGCCGATCCCGCGCTGGGAGATGTGGTGATTGTGGCATCTGGGGCAAAGACGATTTCTGCGCCGGTGGTTAAGACACTTCTGCTTGGGGTTAAGGCCGTAAAGGCAGGCACCGTTGGCGAGGCCGAGCCTGTTGTCGTCAAGAGTACGAAGTTTTACTGGAAGGTGACGCGTGGCGCTGCCTTAAGCAACAATGCCACGATCATTGCGAATATTACCAATACCGATGTTGCAGGTGAAAGCGTCAACCAGTTCTATACGGGGACAGCGTATAATTCCCTCTACTATGTCAGTGTATTTCATCCCAATGCCAAGGATCCGCTGGTGTATGCCATTACCGTCGAGAACTATTCCGGCGGGGCTTCCGGTCCAACGGGCAAACCTTCTGTGCCAGAGGGAGAGACCATTGGTGAGGACGGCAAACCCTGTTCTGGGGCGGCGTGCGGCGGCAATTTGGGGATGGTCAATGGCGAATCGACCTATCCGCAGTATCCTCAGGGTGGTGGCTGTGGCAAGATTGATGAGGCATGTCTCAAAGATGACGCAGATCCTGCGAAATGTCCCAATATCGCCATTGGCAGTGGTGACAAGCAGGGCTGCCTGGAGCTTCAGATCGTTGGGGAAACGAATCGTTTTGTCGAGATCAACGCACGCCATCAGGTCAAGGTGCGCCTGGTCTGGCGAAATGGCAGCGAGGTAACGCCTGTCAATGGCGATATCGTGTGGACACTCGATAAGGGGGCAGATGCCGACGGCAGTATCGTTTCGAAGTATTCTGCCATTGACAAGCAGGGCTATTCGACGATGACCTTTGTGACGGGTACCAAAGCGAACACAAAGTATCGCCTCAATGCCATGTTCCCGAACATCCATAAGGATGGCAGCATGGTGCCGCACAGTGTGACGATAACGACGACCTATGGCACGTTGACAGATTCCGGCGAGGCCGACAAGAATACCATCCGTGCAACGTCGCATGCTTCGGGTGGTCTTGAGGAGGAGCAGAAACGGAGTGGGGAGAGTATTGGTGCCGTATACTACTGTTTGGCTTCGTCGCGGTATTATGCGTGCGATCCTGCTTTTGCACTTCGGTCGAAGGCGGCGCTGGAGACCCATTGCTTGTCGATGGCAAGCGGCGATAATCGGCCCCAGTGGAAAGGCGGAAAAATGGGCGAAGAGACCACAATGACTGTGGCCGACGTGAGGGATAGCTTTATCGTGTTTGCGGTAGGATATGCCAGTGCCACCAGCGATACGCCACTCGGCTATGGCTGCGCTGAAATGCTCAAATTCCCTGCAGTTCCGAAGTCTGAAGAGACGATTGAAGAGCGTTTCCTTGATGTTGACATTGAGCTTAATGCCATTCCGATGGAAGTGTTTGGCGCGTATCAGACGAAGACGCTTTATGATTTGGGCGGCGTGCTCGTCGAAGGCACCAGCCTGGGCGACAAGATAACGGGCCTGGCCAATATGTATGTCGATATCTTTGGGCCAGATGACAATCCCGGGAAGCAGCTTGTGGATTATATCAAGAAGTACGTTGGCTTTGATCCGGCCAAAGCGCTTGAAGCCGTGGAGTGTACAAAGGCATTTTGCAACGGCGAAGAGCGGCCTTTTGCTCTGGTATGCCCGGCCAAGGCTGAAGATGGCGATAAGCCGGAGGATTCCAGAAACAGGGGCTACAAAGAGTGCACCTGCATCTGTGGAAAGTTCTACTACTATCTCCAGGTGGATTCGATCGGCGCCATGCTCTTCCCGATGTTGATGAAGCTTCTTGAGAATGGGGTGAATTCGGCGATAGGCAAGGCCACGGGCGGCATGGGGCTTCAGGCGAAGATGTGCGAGGTGTTTGACAGCATCCAGTTTATCGAGTTTGAGGGCACGACGACTTTTAATCCGTCGAATGTATCCGGTAAGCAGGATCGGCTTGTGGGCCAGGTGAGGTATAGCGGCATCAGAGTGCCTGCGCTTCAGAATGCGGGCGTGAATCCGAAGTTTTCGGCGGTGGTGGCGAAGTGGCAGGATGCTGGGTTGTCCAATGGCATCGATCAGCTCAGCGTTTCGAATCTGAGCTTTAACCTGTCCTATGGTTTGCTCATCTATGAGCTTTTGGCGAGCATGATGCCGGGTTCGGAGAATGGCAAAGTCAACCTTCTGGGCTTTTTGGATTGCAAGAAGCTGTTTGGGTTTGACATCAGCCTGCCGGTGATCGGTTCTTTGAAGGCTGATGCGCTTCAGACATTGTGCACAGGGTTCCTTGGCCAGGCGAATTCGAAGATCTTTGACTTTGCAGAGGAGCAGTACATGGCACTGGGCATTACTGCCAATGGCAGGGCCGAGTTTGCACGAGGTGGAGACACATGTGACAGGGCCAGTACAGGTGCTGGCTGCAAAGCCCAGGAAGTGAAGCGGGGCCTTTGGGAAGGCAAGGGTACGATCAGCGGTAAATCCTATAACATTGATGGCCTTTGGGCGGCGCATCGTGCGTCACTCGACAGGGTGCCGGCCTATGTTTATGGCGATAAGACTGTTGCTGAGTTTAAGGCAGAGCGGAGTGTTTGCCAGCGCAAGCTGCAGGAAGCCAGCGAGGCCAGGAAAATGACTGATCAGATGAAGGCGGAAGGAAAGGTGACGAATCAGAATTGTCTGATGGGGAGTTTTGATAAACCTGAAGGCCGTGCCACCAACAATTACTGTGCGCAGGATGTTTGCAAGGGAATGTCGATAGTGGTTTGCAGCGGCGGTCAGTTTAATTCAGCCTATGCCAAAGCAACAGGGCCCGAGATCATCAAGGCAGCCAATCAGCATTGTGCCAAGAATGCAGGTGCTGGCGTTAACGACTGTGCGACCAATCCTGAAATCATCAATGGCGGCAAGGGTATTACGAATAAGGAATGCATCGAAAAATCGTGTATTGAGGCGTGCATAGACAATCCTTCGATCCTCGTTTGCGAGGCGAAGGGCAAGGTTTTGGGTAGTGGTAACGATGACAAAGGCGTAGCTGCCATGAATGAGGTATGTGGTGCTGGCTATGTTTCCTCTGAAGATGGGTCTCTCATCGTTGGGGCATCGTGTTCTGGCGCGAAAACGGCCTGTGCGAGCCAGTGTGGTGTTGCCGGGTGTCTGATGAATTCGGAAGCAGGCTGCGGGGATCCGGAAGCGCCTGCGGTGCCTTCGATTCGCGCTGTGTGGAACATCTTTGATGACAATGGCGCAGGACCCTGCACGGGCAAAAACGCAGGTCAATTTGTGTGTGAGGATGGAAAGGTCAAGAATGCAGAGTTTGGTACTGCTCTTATCGCAGGTATGAGGCCCGACAAGGGGACCATAAAGGCGAGCTCCGATCCTGGATACAAGCTCTTCTTTGATCCGAACAACAAAGCGCGGCTTGGCAAGTTGGTGGCAGGCACGGATGCGACACTTGGTGCAGCGGGCGTTGAGGTTTTGTCGGGTGAGAAGTGGATTCTTTCGATACCTGCTGAAACCGGCTGTTCCAGCCGCAGGGTGTCGATGAGGATCCTTGGCGATGGCCGGAAGGTTAAGATTGCGAATGGAAGCACCACTTATCATGATGCTGTCATTGATCAGTGGACGCTGGTGGCGTTGAACCTGGGCAGCGCCTCGGGCCTGGTTAGCCTTGAGATCACCACCAGTACCAATGATTCGAGTGGTTTCAAGATGATGCGTCTTGATGAAATCAAGGTCGAGGCGGTTTGTGCGCCGTAGCGTGTAAGCGGCTTTGAAGTCGTGATCGAAGCGACACCCTCTGTCAGGAGGTGTGTCGCTTTTTTTGTGTGAGGCGTGCTGGCAATAGGGTATTGAGTTGGGCAGGGAAATGAGGGAGGCGGTGTCAATCGAAGTGGAGCGTTTTCAGCTTAAATGACGACACAGGCAGGCAGCGTTTCCTCTGTTCGTGGCAGCAGGAGATGTCGCCATAAATCATACTTTTGCCCTTCACCCAAAGCGATACGTAGAGACAAGGCATGCCTTGTCTGTACAGCGCAGGGGGGGTGGGGGAACGGGTTCCCCCACGAAAAGAAAACTGAAAATGCTATAGGAGGAACAATGGCATTGATGACATGTGTCGATATGGGTCGGGTCAGGATTGAGCGTCACATTCTGGTGATTGCCTACCGGGAGACTTTGGAGGCTTCGTTGGGCGCGCTGTCGCTTAATGCTGACTTGCGTACGCTGATCCGTGGCAGTTTGGATTTGGAGGGAGAAGCGGCTGCGGCGACGCGGGTGGTACGCCAGACGGAAGGCGGCGTTGGCTGGATTAGCGTCATTCTTTTGTCGGCGAAGCGGCATCGCCATTCGCCAGCGCATGACGTATTTGGGCTGCGCAAGCTTTTGAATGCGGATCTCCTTGGGGTGAAGTCGCTTGGTGTGCTCGTTGCACTTGGCGACGATGATCCCGTTCATCTTTCTGGCATGGTTGCAGAACTTGCTCGCCAGATGCCGACATTCTGGTGCAAGCGCCAGGCACCGGAAGCGTGCCGGGTGTCGTGTGCATTTGTGACGCAGATGCCGCTTTCAGCGCCTGCACGCGCTGAGATAGAAGCGCTTTTTGATTCGATTCAGGTGTGTGCGGCGTTGGTAGATACACCCGCTCAGACACTGGATTGTGAAGAGTTTTCTGGCCGGATCAGGGAAGAGGCTGATGCGCTTGGGTTGACCTATGACGAAATCGTGGGTGACCATTTGAGGGTAGGCGGCTTTGGCGGCTTGTATCATGTTGGGAAGGCATCGTGCGTTGCACCCCGGCTGCTGGTTGTTCACTACCGTGCGAAGGGGGCTAAACACCGTGTTTCGCTGGTGGGCAAAGGGATTGTCTATGACACAGGGGGGCTTTGCCTTAAACCTCGCGATGCGATGAGTGAGATGAAGGGGGATATGGCCGGGGCAGCGGCCGTGTTTGGCGCGCTGTTGATGGCAGCCAAATTGGCATTGAAAGTCGACATGGATGCCGTTTTTTGCCTTGCCGAGAATGCCATTGGCCCTTCGGCATTTCGACCGGACGACATCGTCACGCTGTACTCGGGGCTAAATGTCGAGATCAACAACACGGATGCGGAGGGGCGCCTGGTGTTGGGCGACGGCGTGGCTTACGCGAGCCGGCATCTGGAGCCCGATGTCATCATCGATATTGCGACGTTAACGGGTGCACAGCTGATATGTACCGGCAAGTCGTATGCGGGACTTCTGACGTCCGATGCGGGCCTTGAAGCGGCGTTGGTAACGGCGGGGAAGGCCGTTGGGGAGCCTGTTTTCCCGATGCTGTATGCGCCGGATTTGTTGTTGGGTGAGTTTAAGAGTCAGGTTGCGGAT
>WQTY01000051.1 GCA_009786045.1 Pseudomonadota bacterium
GCATGTAGGGGCGAACTGTGTTCGCCCGTCTACATGCCGATAGCGGCGCAGGGGGCTCGGCCCCCTTCAAAGCAAGATTAGCGAAGGCTCGCCGGCAAGGGGGTTTGGTCTGCTGTTTTTGTGTCCGTCGTTGTTTTGGGTGCCAGGCTGCTGGGGAGCCCGCTGCCTGTCTCTGGCTGATTCTGTGTTGGATGCTGCGTTGGGCGTTTGGGTGGCTGCCGTGGCGTATTCGTCCCTCCGGCAGCAGATGCCGTGGCTGTATTAGAGGATGGTTTGTTGCCATTGTCGTCGGGTGTTTCGCCATCGTCATCGTTGGCTGCAATACTCTGCATCATGATATCGTCTTCGACAGCATCCACAGCGACCCGGAAAGAGAGGCCGACTTCATACTGGGCGTGCTCAAGGGCGCGGGAAAAAGCCTGGGGATCTATGGCAGCGTTGGTTTTGATTTCCTGGGCAGTGCGGGTGGGCGGTGGTGTATTGGTCTCTGGCCTGGAGATAAAGACAGCAAGCACAATGACAGCCGACACCACACATGCAGAAGCGGCGAGGAGCCAGAGGGCTTTGCTGCGAAGCCATGGGGCGGAAGCATGTGCATGCTTTTTGGGCTTAGGGCGTTCGCGGTTCTCTTGCAGGCGGATGGCCTCATCCAGATTGGCATTGAGGGCATCTATGAGTTCGCGTGCCGAGCGGTAGCGATCCTCAATGGCCTTTGCGCAGCACTTTTTGATGATATTGGCGAGGCAACCCGGGATATCGGCAGGAATCTCAATCGGTTTGTTGACGTGCTTGTAGGCAATCTCCATGAATGAGTGACCCGTGAAAGCGATTTCACCTGTCAGGCACTCCAGCAAAACAAGTCCGGCGGCATAAATATCGCTTTCGGCAGAAGCTCGCACGGTTCCGTGGAAGAGCTCAGGTGCCATGTAGGCAGGNGTACCCCGGATGTTTCCCTGCTGCGTCATCAGCGTGTGGCACTCCATGCCGTCAAGCACGGTGGCGATGCCAAAATCGAACACCCTGATCTCAAACGGCGGTGCCGTGTCAAAGATCATGATGTTGCCGGGTTTAATGTCCCGGTGAATGATGCCATGCTGATGGGAGACCTCCAGTGCCAGGAGCAGCTGGCGAATAATGCCAACAGCAAGCTCAATCGAGAGCGCACCATAGTCCCGGATGTATTTGTCTAAGGAGATGCCATCGACATATTCCAGCACCATGCAGGGAGAGCCATCGAATGTTCCGTAGGCAAGGCACTGAACAATATGAATTTCTTTGAGAGAAGCAATCAGCCTGGCTTCACGATAGAAGCGTTTCTTTGCGATGTGCTGTTCTTTCTCGTCCAGCGTGGGCGACATCGCGAGAACTTTGATGGCGACATGCAGGTTGTCAGATTTTCGCCAGCCCTCATAAACGATGGCACATCCGCCTCGCCCGAGTTTATCGCCCGTTCGATAGTCGCCGGAGAGTTCACGCCCTACGGCTTCGTTTTCGCTGCTCCAGACACTCTCTTCTGGTACTGCCGGCTTGTTTGCGTTATCGTTGACCATCGTGCAACCGCTCCATAAAACGCTGCGAAGGCTAGCGTTTTTTAGTGGGCATAACAACACTTTTAGTGAGCTCAGTGAGGATGCCTGAGAAAGCGATTCCTGGATCAGAGCCAATTTTAATGGCCATTTGGATAGGGTAAGAGGCATGCTCTCGCCGCAAAATGGTGCATTGCTATTTCATCGGGTTCGGAGTCGTGGTAGAATAGCCCCCCGATTGGCATGATTTGGGTAGGGTGAGGTTTACAGGAGAAACGAAATGAAGAAAAGAATCAGTCTCTTCCTTTGTGTGGCAGTCGCTGCGTTATCGGGTTGTTCCGACGACAGCGTTTTTCAGGATCAATGTCTTGATGAGGCAGGTTGTTCGTCCGTTTCGCAAGCCTTTCTGCCGCGTAATTTTGGTGTCATTGGCGGTTTGCCATGGGATGTGAGGCACACGATTGCGCCGGGCGCTCCGACGTCAGACTTTGGTCACGGCCGCAGTATTGCCCTGGGAGATATCAACGGCGATGGCAATATTGATCTTGTGGTGGGCGAGACAGCGCTGACTTCAAGGGGCAAGGTGAATGTGTATTGGGGCAGGAATGGCGCATTCTCGCCCGACTCCATGCTGGAGCTGACGTCGGGGTATACCTCTGTCGATGCCTTTGGCATGACCGTGCTGACTGGGAAGTTTTGTGATGTCGCGGGTGCAAGGGGTGATCTTGTTCTTGTGGCAGCACCCGGCGTGAATAATTACACGGGTGCTATCATGGGCTATTATTTCAACGTGCGGATGTTGAAGTTTAAGCAGCTCAACGGGCCCAAGGCTTTCGAGATGGTTGGTGCCAAGATGGCGGTTGGCGATGTCAACGGCGATGGCAAGAGCGATTTGGTGTATGTTGCCACGCCGCTGGATCCGGCCACGGGAGAGTGGGGTTTGCCGTATGTTGGTGTTGTGCTGGACTTCTGTGCCCGGGCCGATGGCGGGATTGCGCCGGATCTTGTGTATCATGGTTCGGACAGTGAGAAAGATTTTGGTTCTGCCCTCTATTTGGCGGATGTCGATAACCTGGGCAAGGATCAGATCATTGTCGTAGAGAGCCTTTACAGCACGCATGATTTGGTACCCGATGGTGCGGTGCATTTTCTCCATGTTGAGGGTGGGGCTATCGTGCCATCACGTCCTATGCTTGTTGGTGACAAGGGCTCCATAGGATCTGTTGGATTCCTTGATATCAACGGCGATGGCCTTCTTGATATTGTTGTTGGCGAGCCGATGTATCAGACCTCAAGGAAGAGGGAGGGGCGCGTACTGGTGTACGAAAACCCGGGCAAAGGTCTGCCTTTTGATGTCAGTGCGCCGCGCTTTACCGTGTATTCAGATCGCAGCCATGCCAGGTTTGGATCCAGTGTGCTGGTTCAGGATATCACGGGAGACGGTGTACCCGATCTGGTGGTGGGTGCACCCGGATGGCGAGACGATGGCATGGATCGAGCCCAGGGCTATGTCTATGTTTTCCTTGGCACTAAGGATGGATCGGTATTCAGCGATCGCCCCTATTGGACATACATCTCGAATGTTGCCACGAGCCTCAACGATGATTTCGGTCGTACGCTGGCGGTAGGTGATGTTGACAAGAAGGGATGGCTTGATATCGTCGTGGGTTCGCCGGGTGCAAGCACATCTGCTGCTCTGCGCGATCACGGAAGGGTGGATCTCTTTCTCTCTTCCACGACCCCCTGCTACCGTGCGGAGGGTTGCCTCATGGACGAAGTCTGTTACAAAGCAGGCGAGGCCTCGGAAGCGTCCAGGTGTCTCGTTTGCGATCCGACGCGGGCCAACTTCGAGTGGAGTGATCTGGTGTGCGGAGATATCGCGATACCCTGCAGGGTGGCCAATGCGTGCCAGCCCGACACGGGGTGCAGCTATAGCCCTGCCCCGGATGGCACCTCTTGTGGCACGGTATCCTGCAGCGCCAATGCCCTGACGCATAGCATGTGTCAGAGTGGTGCCTGTGAGACCAGTGTGATCGACTGTGGCTTCTATAGCTGCTCGCCCGAGCTGCTCAGCTGCATGGCGAGCTGTTCGAGTGACCTGGATTGCTACATCGGCGTGTGCACTGCCGAGGGTCAGTGTGCCATTCCAAATGTGCCTCCTGTCATTGTGCTTGATTACCCGTCGAGCGTGAAACATTTGGAATTTGTCACGATCGATGCTTCGGCAAGTTACGATCCGGATTCTGATCCCATTACTTTCAAATGGACTGTCCTGGTGGGAGATATCCTGCTTGATACGGAAACTGTTGGCATGGCGTCTTTTGTCGCGCCAGAGGCCGACGGCTATGTGAGAGTGTTGCTTGCAGTCAGTGATGACAAGGGGAATGAGGCGACTGAAACCATCAACATTGCAGTCTCTGACTCGGGCAATCATTTGCCCGTGATTGTGCTCAATGGCAGGTATCAGGTGTGGGCCGGGCATTCTGTGACATTGGATGCCAGTCTGACGACCGATCCGGATGGCGATCCGCTGGCGTTTGCCTGGTCTTCGGCGACAGCAGATACGGCTTTGCTGTCAACGCTGACCGAGTCCAAAACAGTTTTTACAGCTCCGAATGATGCTGAGGTGGGCGCCGAGTTTGGCTATAAGCTTACCGTCTCAGATGGTCATTTTTCTGTCGATGCGGACACGGTTATTGAGATTGTCTCTTCCGACACATTGCCTGCTCCCGTCGTGACCTGGCCATTGAACCAGTCGACTGTTCTGAGCCCGCTGCTTATTCAGGGGACAGCTTTGGTCGATGCCGACGTGACTGTGCGCACGCAATCCAGGCTTTTGCTCTGCAGTGCAGCTGTCAAGAGCGGTCACTGGCAGTGTACGGCAAACCTTTCGCCCGGGGTGCATGTGTTAGAGGCGCTTCTGGTGGATGAAACAAGAATGTCCGATCCATCGTTGCCCGTTACTGTCACTGTCAGCGATGTGCCCTCTTACATTCCTGTTATCACTCAGCCCAAGAATAATGCCGTTGTCGGGACGCGGCCTGCCATTAGCGGCACCGTCGCAGCTCAGGATGGCACTGTTTCTGTTTGGAGTGTGGATGGCGACAGCCTGACACTGCTCTGTACGGCAAGTGTTGGTATTGCCAGCACCTGGACCTGCGTGCCGGGGACGCCGCTTGAGCACGATACGCGCTATACCATTCAGGCCGACTGGCGGAATCAGTCTAACGAAAGTGACATGTCTGCGGCAGTGACTTTTGTGGTGGATGCGGCGATTGTTTCGAGCCTGTCCTTCATGTCGCCCGTGGATGGGGCTCAGCTGGAATCTCATCTTCCTGTGATATTTGCCGGGAAGTCGGATCCCGGGGCGGTGGTTTCGGTCATTCTGGAGGGCGGAGATATTGTTTGTGCCACCATCACCAATGGCCTTGGTTTCTGGTACTGCAGTGATGTCTGGCTTAGCGTTGGCCAATACACAGCGACGGCAACAGCCGAATTCGAAGGCAATATGAGCACTGTTTCTGTGGCGTTTGAAGTCATCGAAGCCTGCCCGAACTGCAATAATGATGGCGGCTTTGGTGTCAGGGGCGGATCTTGCAGCGCGGCCAAAACGCAGGGAGGCGGTGCCTGGTGGATGGCGGGCTTTGGCCTTTTCTTCGGGTTGGCGATGATGCGGCGCCGAAAGGCAGTTAAGGCGACAAGTTAGCAACAGTCACGGCGATTGATTTGCAGCCCCATGCACAGTGTGCATGGGGCTTTTTCATGCGCTGCACTCTCGCCGAAGCGCATCCGTGACGAAAATAATGAATGAATTGCCACCTGCATCGTTGGTAGCGCGGTTTTGTACGCTTCCAACGCCACCTCATTTGGAGCGCACCTGTCTTTGGATAAGGAAAAAAAATGCAGGAAAAACAGAATGCTTCGATTCTCGGACGCGTGAGTCTGATCATTGCCGCGCCGGCACTTCGATGGGCATTGCCAATGCTGTTGCTCATTCTGGCTCTGACGGGTGCGCTCGTTAAGCCCGCCCTTGAGATTCAGAATGACGATGATGTCATCCGATTTCTGCCGCAGGACGATCCAAAGGTCGTCAAATTCATGGAGATCGGCGAGCGTTTTCATGGGCTTCAGATGGCAATTGTGGGCATCGAA
Source organism: Pseudomonadota bacterium (assembly GCA_009786045.1). Classification (GTDB taxonomy): domain Bacteria; phylum Myxococcota_A; class Bradymonadia; order UBA4248; family UBA4248; genus WQTY01. The sequence continues at coordinate 5,679 of WQTY01000051.1, forward strand.
GCCAGAAATGGCGACATCTTTACGCTTGAGCACCTTACGCTCCTTCGGCGTTATGCGCGTGAATTCAAGATGCTCGTGTGTACGGATATCGTCAATGGCGGTACGACGCAGTGTGTCAGCAATACGACGAGTTTTACGGAGATCAAGGATATTGCGCAGAGTGTCACGGGCAGGGGTGAAGAGGAGAGTTCGGTTCGGGATTTGGTGCCTGAATTGCCTTTGCTTGGGTCGCCTCAGGCCGCTGATCCGAGCCTTGCAGAAACCCTGGCCATGGTGCGTGAGCGATCCCTTTCGCTGGATCATGTTCGGGGTTTTTTGGTGAGCCCAGATGGTTCTTCTGCGGCAGTTTATGCGCAGATCGATGATATGCGTGTCAGCGCAAAGGAGGCGGCAGATCAAATCCGCGACAGGCTCCTTGCGATTAATGCAGAGATGGGTGTGGATGTTGAGATTTTTTTCAGCGGTAGCCCATTCATTGGATCCTACTCGGCCGACCAGACGCGCCATGACATGATGAGGCTTTCGCCCTGGGTTTTTGCCATCATCCTTATTATCATCACGGCGGCCAGCCGCAGTTTCCTGGCCTGTTTGATTGCACTTGTTAGTGTGGCGGTCAGCATCGTCTGGGTTCTCGGAGGTTTGTCGCTTGCGGGTATACCGATGACGCTGGTTTCGACCTCTCTGCCCATCCTGCTGATTGCGCTTGGAAGTGCGTATTCGATCCATTTCCTGACATCGACGCTTTCCAACATTGACCAAGGGGTGTCGCGCCATGAGGCCGTGCGCCGTGCGCTCACGACGACGGGGCCGCCGATTATCGTTTGCGCACTGACCACGGCGGCGGGCTTTTTCTCATTCATGTTTATGGATGTTGCCCCCATGGTTCAGTTTGGTCTGTCTATGGCCATATCGACATTGGTCGTGGGGTTGGTCACGTTCTGGGTCGTGTCAGTGACATGTATCCTGTTTCCGCTTAAGCCCCGCAAGGGTGGCCGTGCGCCTGCCTGGGCGCTGCGCGGCATGCAGCGAGGTGCCGGGTTTGTGTATCGCCATGGGAGACTGGCAGCTTTGGTGGTTGCGCTTGTGGTGGTCGCGAGCGTTTATGGTGCCACGCGAGTTGAGCCTCATAGCGATAACAGTTCGCTCTTTGCGCCGGGCAGTCCCCCGGTGGTTGCCGATGCGTTCATGAATGAGCGTTTTGGCGGGGCGAATTTTATTCAGACAGAGATCAGCGGAAACATTACCTCACCGCTTGTTTTGCGGCAGATCGAGCGCATGACAGCCTATGTCAATGCGCATCCCCGCATTGCCGGTGTGCAGTCTATCTCAGACATCATCGTGATGGTGGGCGGAACGATGGGCGATGGCCGGCGTATTCCCCCGTCGCCGAAGCTTGCGGCCGCCCTTGCGGTGCTGGCTTATTCTGAAGATGCCAGTGTGGCAATGATGGCCGAAAATACCTGGCAGCATACCCTTATGCAGATTCGCGTGCGCGGTATGAACCTGAGCGAGGGTGCTGAGATTGCCGAAGCTCTGCAAAGCGTGATTGTGCCTCTGTCTGCAACGCGAATTGCCGTTCCCAGGGTTCACCTTAATGCACGGGCCATTCAGACAGAGCATGATGAAATGATTCAGCACCTGCAATGGATTCTGAGGAAGTATGAGCGAGAAGTGAGTCATGAGGTACTTCACAAAAGCCTCTTTGAGACGGAAACGGCGGTGAATCGCGATGAAATCCGCATCGTTCTCAACATCAATCTTTTTGATGAAGAGGATGCCATGGTGTTTCTTGATGAAGCGCGGGCTGATCTGAATGAGGTGACAGATGCTGTGATGGCAGCCATCCAGGAAGGGCGGTACAGTGAATCCTGGCTGGCAGACTTGGTGCGCGAATTGGCATTGCCGGAAGAGCTTGAAAATGAAGAAGGGTTTAATCTGGGCGTTCGTTATGTGCATAACCAGATAGAGGATGCCAGCATTAAGAAGCTTCGCAGGGAGCGTGTCGCTGAAATTTTCAGAACTGTGGATATTACCGACGCGAGCGAAAAACTCACTGAGCTCGTCGAGAGTGCCATCTGGAGCCTCAGTGATGATGTGGTCTTTTTGCCAAAGGCTGATTTCCCGGAGCTTGCAGCGTTTGTGGTGGATGAGCAGTCGATGGTGGTGGTTCCCTCGGGTTATCCCCTCATTTACAGCGCCATGAACGCATCGGTTGTTTACAATCAGAAAGTCAGCCTTGGGTTTTCTTTTGTGATGGTGCTCATCTGTTTAATATTCTTTACGCGCAGCATTCTTCTTGCGTTGATTGCCATGATTCCGGCTTCGCTGACAGTACTTCTGACTTTTGGGGTGATGGGTCTGGCTGGCATCAGCATGGATGTTGGCTCATCCATGATTGCGGCGATTTCGCTCAGCGTTGGTCTTGATTATGCATGCCATCTGATATGGAAGTTTGGGCGTCCCAGGCCGGATCAGGCTGAAGCTTCGGCAAACCGGATGCTGGCGAGTACGGGGTGGGGCATCGTGATTAACGCGCTTGAGGTGGGTATTGGCCTGAGCGTTCTTTACTTTGGCACGCTCCTGCCGATGCGCAATTTTGGTATTCTGACAGGGTTTGCCATGCTCATGAGTGCGGTTGTGTCGCTGATGCTCTTGCCGGGATTGCTCCGCTGGGCTTCGAAGTGGGTTAAGCCTGCGCCGGGGGGCATGCTTGAGCTTTCACCGGTTGGCGGTGCACTTTGTTGCCCTGGACACGATACGGCAGGGCCGGAAACGCAGGTTTTGCCGGAAATAACCGCTTCGGATGAAGAAAGTGACGAAAGTCACGTTGATGAGAAATCGGAAGGATCGTCGGAAGGCGACATGCTGCCTGCATCCGATGTTACACAAGAAGCCGACAGTACGTAGGCCAGGTAAGGAGATTGTTTATGAAATTTATGAAATGGATGACTATGATCTTGGTGGCGAGTTTGAGCCTGTCGGGTGTGGCTTTTGCACAGGAGTCTGCGCAGGCGCCAGCCGCAAAGGCTGCGAAGGCAGGGTCTGCCGACAGCTATATCAAGGATGCCAGTGATCTGGCGGGTGCGACTCGCATGCTGGAGCAGAGTGACAAGAATCATAACCCCTTCACCGATCAGATCATTCGCACGCGCATGACCCTCAATGGCGGGGTTCACAAGGGCAACATGTTTATGTTTGATGCCTATACGAAGGGGGAGAATCGCCGTGCGGTGCGTTTCTCTGAACCGCCAGAGATGCGCGGCATGGGCGTTGTCATCAAGGGGCGCAGTGAGGTTTATGCGCGCCTCCCGGATTCGGTCGACGTCCGTCGGGTCGGTACGCACTCCAAGCGCCAGAGTTTCTATGGCTCAGACTGGTCTATGGACGATATGTCGATGATTTACATGGCCAAGGATTACGATGTCGCCAAGATCATCGATCTCAATGCCGATGGTGGCAAAAATGTGACCCTTGAGCTCAAACTCAAGAAAGGCGTCGATTTGCCTTATCCCAAGCTCGTCATCAAGGTTGACAAGGAACTCCTCTATGTCAATTACATTGAGTATTATGATGAGAACCTCACCTTTAAGAAGAAGCAGGAGCGCTTTGATCTGAAGGATTTTGGGAATGGCTATAAAATCTATTCGCGCGTGCTGATGACCGATATTGCGACCAAGCACACGACGCAGAACGAAGTTCTGGATGAGAAAATCAACCAGAATATTCCCGATGATACGTTCACGAAGCGTTGGCTCGTGCGCAGTCTGTAGTCCAGTTCTTTTTTTTGTGTGGGGGAGCTAGCTCCCCCACACCCCCTGCAATGCTGCGCATTGCTTGTGGGTGAATGTGGCATGTAGCAGATTCGCAAAGTTGGGCAGGGTCTGTAGGGCGACCCTCGCGGTCGCCCTTGCCGCTGAACAGGAACGAAACCTGTGGGGCGCGCAGTGCGCGTCCGTCCGTGTAGGGACACGGCGTTGCCGTGTCCGTTTGCGAGCCGGGCGTTGCGGGGCGGCATTTGAGCCCCGCAGAGGGGATAGCGGCGTATTGGGCGTATGCCCAAAAGCCGCGCAGGG
>WQTY01000052.1 GCA_009786045.1 Pseudomonadota bacterium
TCGAGCACCAAAGACTGAATCTCATCACTGGGCGCAGCTTCGTCTTCTGGTTCGGGCTGAACCGGGAAACGCGGGGCATAGTCGATGACCGTTTCGAGGCGTGGGGGACGCGGCACCGAAGGCGGGCGATCATCGCTTCCGCCATGGCTGACGGCCTTGACCTGTGTATGCAGCGAAGGCGCAGAGCCGGCGTTGTGGGCATGGATACCAAGCGATGACTCGGAGGGTTTTGGAATTGCCGCCGGCATGGGCATCAACGCAATCTCAAGCCCCCAAATCTTCCGCAGCGGCGGCCACTTTTTGGCTTCGATCCAGTCGCCGTTAGGCAACATCTTTATGAACGTGTCTTTTTGGATCGTATCCACTTCGGCGAGCTTTGCCAGCTCTTCATCGCTTCCGATTTCAGCCACAAAATTCGCTGTCTTGACTAAATACTTCGGCACAGCCCCTCCACATAGGCACGCTTCCGGCACCGGGGAGGCATTATTGACCAAAACGGGGAAAATTGCAAAGCCGTTATGCGGATCGCACGGGTTGCTCTACACTTTTTGACCGTTTATCCGGTGCGCCCGCTATTGCCCGTGCGGGCAATACGCGGTGCGGGCCCGGCTATCTGCCATTGGGCAGATACGCCGCGCCTTTTTAAGCTTTACGCCAGCGCGGATATTTCGTAAAAAAGTGGCTATCGACTAGGCCGCGGACAGTGTTTTCGGCCTGTTCAGGACGGCCGTCACACGAGGGAGAAGAGCAGATGCAAGCGAGCGAACAGATTTCTTTTTCAGAAGTACAGCGTCTTTCCAGGATCGCACTAGAGGCTGGGGACCTGGTCAAGCTGCAAGGGATACTCGTTCCGTTACTCAGGGAAGATGATCGCAGCAGGAGTGCGGGCGACAATCTCTTCATTTACCGAACACTTGGAGCCATGTACCGCGATCAGGACAAAGACAGCGAATCGCTCATGGCTTTCGAGCAGGCATACGGCTACGATCCTCGTCATTTTGAAGTTCTCGAAACCCTCGCCGAAGCCGAGCTCAGGAAAGAAGCCTCCGAAGCCAACGTTAAGCTTCTGATGGAGCTTCTGGTGTTCCACCGCGAATCCCTGAAAAGTCCTACAATCTTTCGCATTTTCAGACTTTTTGGCGATCATCGCCAGGCCATGGGCAATCTCGATGAGGCGCGTGAGTACTACGAAAAGGCCCTCGAAGCACGTCCCGGCGATATGGAGCTCATCCATGCCCTGCTCAAGGTGTCGCAGGCCAGCGGCAACGATGAAGCCATCGTCAAGTCCCGCGAAAAGCTCCTCTCAACGCTGACGAGCCCCGAAAGCCGGGCAGCTGTTCTGGTAAGCATCGGCGATGACTATCTCAATGCATTCCAGGATGAAGCGCGTGCTCTGGCAACCTACGAGGAGGCACTTTCGGAGTGTGCCCAGAGTACGGCGGCTTTGCAGCGCATCCTCATTATTGCAGAGCGTGCTGAGGACTGGGGCCGGACGCTCAATGCGCTGGAGGCGCTGGTCAATTCAACGGATGACAGCGAAGAGAAAGCGAAGTACCTCCTTAAGATGGCCTGGATTTTTAAGGAAAAGCTGGACAACACCAAACACGCCATTCAGCTCTTTAATGAAGTACTCGACCTGCAGCCTGAGCAATTGGAGGTTTTCCAGGGGCTCATCGGCATCTTGACAGGCCAGGAAGACTATCTGTCGGTGGAAGCAAACTATGAACTCATGATCGAGCGCCAGCGCAAGATATCGCCGCTCAACGTCAAGCTGTTGGCGGTGTTGTGCAAGAATCTGGGCGAGCTTCGTCTCAAACACCTCAACAACATTCCCGGCGCAGCACAGGCCTATCAGGTTGTCAGCGAGCTTTATCCTGACAATCCGAATTTTCATGCGGTTCTCGCCAAGCTTTATGCGCAATCGGAAGACACGCTCTCGCGTGCGATTTTTGAGAATCGCGAGGTGCTTCGGCTTGCACCGGACAGAGTGGAGTGTGTAGGTGCCATGGCGCGTTGTTACCGCAGGCTGGAAAAATATGATGAATCGCTTTGCACTTACCGCGTCCTTGATGTTCTGGGGCTCAACGATGATGACGGGCGCGCCATCGTCGAGCGGTTTAAATCCTCCACGACACCACGCATCAGCAGCCACTTTACCGAAGACGACTGGCGGCTTTTGCGTCCGGCAACGCTCGACAACACCATTGCGCAGATCCTGCGCATCAGCGTCCCGGCCATCGGCAACTGCTTTGCAAATGACTTTGATCACTATCGCATCAGAGAGCAGGATGCGCGCGTGAACATGAGCGATCCGACGGTTTTTGTCGGTGCCCTCAAGCAGGCCATCCAACCGCTGGGATTTGCCGAAGTGCCCAACGTCTATCGGTGCGATCAGTTCAAGGGGGTTGTGAACGCCTTCTTCAGCCAGCGATCTTTTCTCGTCAACCCGGACTACCTGAGCGGGCGAGCCGAGCGAGATATTGTCTTTACAACTTCCAAGGCGCTTTTGCTCATGCGCCCGGAGTTTTATCTTTTGCAGCTTGGCCGTGAGGCGCTGGAACTCATTTTCTATACCATATTCAAGACGGCAGTGCCTCAGCTCAACATCACGCTCGACAAGCAGCAGCTTAAGGTTTCCAAAGCACTGGAGCGCAACCTCTCCTCAGCCGATATGAACTCATTGGCAGACAAGGTTCGACAGCTCAATGACCGTGGGGCGAACCTTAACCTCAGGCTTTTCCTTGAGTCTGTTGAAGACTTTGCGAACCGTGTGGGGCTTTTGTTCTGCGATGATCCTTCGATCATTGAGCGATTGCTCAAGGAAGAATCGCGTGTTATCAGCTCGCGATCGCCGCAGGAACGCCTGGGTTCACTTCTCGTCTGGGCTATGAGCGAAGAGTACATGGCGCTTCGCAAGCGACTGGATATCAGCATTCGTGTCTAGCAATGCTGGTCATATTTTGGGGAGCCACTTTAGGAGTTCGGCATGGCATACAGCATGACGGGATTTGGAACAGGCACGGGGAGCTACCAGGGCGTTGCCATGGAAGTTCAGGCTAAGACACTCAACAGCCGCGGTCTGGACATTCGCATCAACATGGACGAGATGGAGAACAATCTCGAGGTTCTGTTTACGAAACTTATTAAGCAATTCGTTGCCCGCGGACGTGTTGAACTGACCATCGTGCTTAAGCGCAGCGAAGGCAGCGCCACCGGATTCAATCTCGAACTCTTCGAGCGCCGCGTACAGGCGGTAGAAACGCTCTTTGGGGGAGACTGGTCACTAAGGCGCTGTATGGAGTTTTGCATCAATCAGCCGGAAGTCTGGCGCGATTCGCGCCGCCAGAAGTTCGATCCTGAGCTTTCGGCAGCGATCATCGAAACCGCCAGAATCGCTCTGGAGCACGTGACGGTCGTTCGGCGTCAGGAAGGCAAAGCTTTGAAAGAGTACATGCTTGATGCACTTGAGTCGCTGGAAACGAGCCGGCAGAATGCAAAAGAGCGAGCCCCGGAGCGGATTAACGAATTTCGTCAACGGCTTATGGAGCGTGTGGGCACCCTGCAAACAGAAACAGGTGCGGTATTCGACGTTCGACAGCTGGAGGGAGAAGTTGCGCTTTTGGCAGACAAACTTGATATCACCGAAGAGCTGACACGCATCGGAGCCCACCTCTCAGCGCTTCGTATCATGGTTCTGACCAACACGGATCCCCTCACCTGTATCGGCAAGAAGATCGACTTCTATTTGCAGGAGCTTGGACGTGAGGCAACGACGATTGCTTCCAAAAGCCGGGACACCATCCTGACGCGACACACCATCGATATGAGGACAACCATTGAGTCCATGCGCGAGCAAGCCGCAAATCTCCAATAAATACCCGGGAGCTTGTGCCGTGTTTCGAATACAGGGGTTGCTTTGCCTGATTCTTATGACTGTGCTGTGCCTGTCATGCCGTTCTCAAACGCCCAACAATGTCTCTGTCTCTCTGGCACGGCTGACCCAGGCAATGACGCAAGGTGCCATGCTTGGATCCCTGGCCGTTGATCAGTTAGGACATACGCCGCGCGATCTCAGTCCCAATCCCCTCGTCGGTGAGCATCTGTTTGGCCGGTATTGCAGTGCATGCCATGGAAGCGGAAAAAACGGCCCTAAGATTGTTGGGTATTATGACAAAACACCGGACTCCGAAAGCGATATTGCCATCATTCGTCATGGCTTAATCGAGATGCCGGGTTTTGGTTCGCGGCTCACCGAATTCCAGATCAAGGATCTCCTGGCCTATCTGGAGGCAAGCTATGCAGCAGTCCATGCCAAACCCTCCCAAAGCGATGTGCCTGCACCATGATGCCATTGTGTCAGATTCCGGTGATATGCCATACCCAGCAAAGACGGATCATTTGCTCAGTACAAACAAGATGTTTTGTTCATTTTGTGCACAGCACCTGAGAATATCAAATGACTTGGAAGGCGGGGCATCGGCGCAGACGCGCTTGCAGGATATGCCTGTGCTATCGGGCATTTTTGCTGATATTTTTATGTATTGTCTGGATTGGCAGCGATAAAATTCTGCCATGGAATGACGATTTTTTGGGGCGTTTTGTTAAAAATCGGCCTTATAGTGATTAAGGTCAAAGGCCGGGATTAGGTGGACAAAAATACCTTGACAATTAATCAATTGTTCAGTACTTGACCACCATCACGGTGAACGTGGTTTCGACGACAGATGTTAAGGAGACTGAAAACATGGCAAAGAGCGCAGCGAAAGAGATTGACAACAAGGAACGTGCGATTGAGGTAGCGATATCTGCGATAGAAAAGCAGTTTGGAAAAGGCTCCATCATGCGTCTTGGCAGTGATGAGCAGGTTCAGATTGCTACGATCCCGACGGGTTCTGTTGGGCTCGACATCGCACTGGGGATTGGGGGCTACCCTCGTGGCCGTATCATCGAGATATATGGGCCGGAAGCCAGCGGCAAGACAACGGTTGCCCTTCATGCCATTGCAGAGTGTCAAAAGCTTGGCGGTACAGCAGTTTTCATTGACGCAGAGCATGCGCTCGATGTTCAGTATGCACGTCGTCTGGGCGTGAACATTGACAATCTTCTGGTAAGCCAACCTGACTATGGTGAACAGGCCCTTGAGATTGCGGCTCAGCTTGTCCAGACCAATGCTGTCGATCTCATTGTCATCGACTCAGTGGCGGCGCTTGTTCCCAAGGCAGAAGTCGACGGAGAGATGGGAGATTCCCATGTCGGTCTTCAGGCAAGACTCATGAGCCAGGCTTGCCGCAAACTCACGAGTGTCAGTGCCAAAGGCAAAACGGCGCTTGTCTTCATTAACCAGCTTCGAACAAAGGTTGGCGTGGTCTACGGCAGCCCGGAAACAACCTCCGGCGGCAATGCGCTCAAATACTATTCCACCGTACGGCTGGACGTGCGTGCATCTGAGAAGATCAAATCTGGCAACGACATCGTTGGGCAGCGAACACGCGTCAAGATTGTCAAAAACAAAGTTGCCCCCCCCTTCCGCGAAGTGTTTGTGGATATCATCTACGGCGAAGGTATCAGCACCGAGGGCGACCTGCTCGACTTGGGCGTTGCCCTGGGTATCGTCGACAAATCCGGCAGCTGGTATTCCTACGAGGGTGAGCGTATCGGCAATGGACGCGAGGCATGCAAAGCCTATCTGAAGGATAATCAAAAAATCATGCTTGCCATCGAAAACCGCATCCGCGAGAATCAAAACCTCCCTCTTCTCAACGAAATCATGCTCGCAAATGCAAGTGTTGATGGCGATGGTTCGCAGACGTAGAGTTACTCCCCACACAAGCAATGCACAGCATGCAGAGGGGGCGGGCGAGCTGGCCAGGGGGAGTTCTAATACTCCTCCTGAGCCAGCCCGTTTCCTGCCCTCCATTCTGGTGCAGCAGCCCAATTGGATTATCTCGACTTTGCTCACAATACGAGGTATGTGACCACAAACAATGCTCTTTGCCACATTACCCACAAGCGGTACTTCGTATCGCAGAGGGTGTAAGGGAACAAATTCCCCCCCCCACGTAAAAAAAGAAAACTGAAAAGGTGATCATGGCCAAAGCTCAATCCGACGAATCCATCCAGATGCTTGCCAAACTCAAAGGCAATGATCCCCTCGAACGCGTCTATCTCTTTTATGGCGAAGACAGTTATACGATCGACCGTCTCATCGACGCCCTAATCGAAAAGCGCTTCAGAGGATCCGCCCCAGATCCCCTCAGCTTTGAGCAATATCGGGCAGGAGAAACAGAAACGGCAAGGGTTATTGATGCCATTCGCACTGTTTCGATGTTTGGTGGCAGCAAGGTCGTCATCTTTCGCGACATTGAACGCCTCGTCGAGGACGATTTGGCACGGCTGAGCGCCTATGCTGCGGCGCCAGTCAAGGCCCATCTGATCCTGACAGCACGTAAGATAGATGAACGCAAAAAAAGTTATAAAGCGTTAAAGCCTGCCACAGTCTCGGTAAACTGCGCCCCTCTCAATGAACGCCACGTATCGGCCTATATCCAGGAAGAAGCAAGGACGCGTTCGCTTATGCTTTCTGCCGGCGCAGCCGACGCCCTCGCCGAATGTATCGGCCCCAACCGCGCCCTTATCGCCAGAGCTTTCGAAAAACTCAGTCTCGCCGTTGGCTCTGCTGCCCCCATCACCACCCAGCACATCACCGAACACGTTTTCGACACACGTGAACGCAAAGTCTTCGAAATCAGCCAGGCTATCGCCAAACGAGACATCGCCAGCTGCCTCAATGCTTTACATATCCTCATTGAGCAAAAACAGGAACCCATTGCCATCAATGGTTTCTTTGCCCGCCAGGCGAGAACGCTTCTGATTGTTAAACTCGGCCTGCTCAAGAAGCTGCCGCAGGACGACATCATGCAGCGCGCAGATATTCGCAACCCCTATGCCATGCGCGAATATCACGAAGCAGCTTCTAACTACACCCTGGGTGAGCTCTACCAGTTTCATTCGGCCGTCTATGAAGCTGATCGAAGCCTCAAGTCCAAGCCAGTTCCGGCACTTTTCGTGTTGTCACGTGTGCTCATGACGCTCATGCCTCAGACCCGGTAAACGCATGGGGCAGCGGGATAACATCTGGGGGACTTTTCACCCCCACTGTGGTGTGCTAGAATGACGTACGCTTGGAAAAGAGCGTTTTCAGCCTGAAACGCTGCATCCCCCTCTGTCTCGAACAAGCGATACTTCGTATCGCAGGGGGTGCGGGGGNGCTGGCTCCCCCGCGTAAAAAAATCCGAGATGCGCAATTATCCCGTCTTTACCGTCTATCAAATTCTATCTTTTACAAGTCATTTAGCGGCTTTGCCGCTATCTGGCATGCCAACTTTTTGCCTAACAGGAGAATACTTATGCGAAAACCATGGCTGCTAACACTCTTCGTCCTTTTTCTCGTGATGATCACGTCTTCTTGTCAAAAGAAATCCGATGATACAACAGATGCCCAACCCAAGGCCACATCACCCGACGATGTCCTGAATCCCGCCATAGATGCCTTTTCCAAGTATGCTGAGGATATGAAAAAACTCGACGCTATTTTGGGCGCCGATATCAAAGAAGGCGAGGAAGATTTGGGGGCAATGTTGGCACAACTTGCCCAACTTGAGGCGGCGAACACCCTGAGCGAAGCCCTCAGGCAATCCGGTATGGAAAATTTCAGCCTTCTGATGGCTGGCGAAACAACAATCGATGCGCAAGAGTGCGTACACATCCAACAGGGCACCAACCGAGAAGACCAGTTTGTCACCGAAAACCACTATGCCGTCTGCCCGGGCAAAATCATTTACCATCTCGACATCATCGGCGACACATGGGAGCGTTTTTCGCACTAAAACATTTTCAATTTTCTTTTTATATGGGGGAAACTTGGTTGTCCCTGGCAACACGGTTCTTGACTTGGCGACATGTAGGATTAAAGTTCCACGCCGTGCGCCGAGTCTCGCCGCACTTCGCCACCTCACCCAGGCAATGCTCAGGCATCGCAGAGGTAGCGGAGGAACCAGTTCCCCCGAAAGGAAAAACCCATGTACGATCCCAAATCACTCAATGCCGAATCCTTCATTCACCATGAAGAAGTCATGAATTCGCTTGAGTATGCCGATGCAAACAAAAACAATCGCGCCCTCTTTGAGTCGATTCTGAATAAAGCGAAGCTTCAGAAAGGTCTCACCCATCGTGAAGCCTCTGTTCTGCTGGCATGCGATGATCCCGGGTTCAACGCACAAATCATCCAGCTTGCCAGAGAAATCAAACAGGCGCTTTATGGCAACCGCATCGTCATGTTTGCCCCGCTCTATCTTTCAAACCATTGCGTCAATGGGTGCGTCTATTGCCCGTACCATCTTAAGAATAGCGCCATAACACGAAAAAAACTCACCCAGGAAGACATCGTCCGGGAAGTCACTGCCTTGCAGGATATGGGACACAAGCGCCTGGTTCTGGAAGCAGGTGAGCATCCGACGCTCAATCCTGTCGAATACATTCTTGAAAGCATTCAGACCATCTACCGCATCAAACACAAAAATGGTGCCATTCGGCGCGTCAACATCAATATTGCCGCCACAACGGTTGAGAACTACCAAAAGCTCAAGGAAGCAGGCATTGGCACCTACACGCTTTTCCAGGAAACGTACCACAGAGAGAGCTACCAGAAACTGCACCCCTCCGGCCCGAAACACGACTACGCCTATCATACGGAAGCGATGGATCGTGCCATAAGCGGAGGCGTCGATGATGTTGGACTTGGCGTTTTGTTCGGTCTCGAAAATTATCGCTACGACGTCGCCGCCCTCCTCATGCATGCCGAGCATCTGGAGGCCGTTCACGGCATTGGCCCGCACACCATCAGTGTCCCGCGCATCAAGCCTGCCAGCGACATCGATCCTTACGCCTTTGCCCACGGCATCGACGATGAGACCTTCTTCAAAATCATTGCCTGCATCCGCATCGCCGTCCCCTACACGGGCATGATCATCTCGACAAGGGAATCGCAGGCGGTCAGGGAACGTGCGCTTGAGCTCGGCATTTCGCAAATCAGCGGCGCCTCAAAAACGAGCGTCGGTGGCTACGCTGAAAACGAACCGGAGAATAAACGCTCAGAGCAGTTCGATGTCACAGACACACGCACCCTCGACGAAATTGTGCGCTGGCTCATGGATTTGGGCTATCTCCCAAGCTTTTGCACTGCATGCTATCGCAAAGGCCGCACCGGCGAGCGTTTTATGAACCTGTGCAAAAGCGCGCAAATGGCCAACTACTGCCAACCCAATGCCCTCATTACCCTTAAGGAATACCTCCTGGACTACGCCACACCAGACACACAAATCGCCGGCGAAACTACCATCGCACGCGAACTGGACAAAATATCTTCTCCCCAAATGAGAGACTTCGTCGAAAACCATCTCGATAAAATTTCTACCGGAGAGCGCGACTTCCGGCTCTGATGTTCGGTCAGTCAGCTTTGACTCTTTGAAGTTTTTATTTGTGGGGGCCGCGCCCCCTGCGCCGCTATCGGCCGNTGGCCAATACGCGTCTACCCCCTTGCGGGGCCTCAATCGCCGGCCCCGCAACGCC
>WQTY01000053.1 GCA_009786045.1 Pseudomonadota bacterium
GGATTCTCACCATCAACCCTGGCCGTTAACGCTATCGCACAATAGGTCGGCTCGCCCTGAACCACACTGCAGCTCGCCGCATTGTCATAATACCCCTCCGACGAAACCGACACCACATACGTCCCGGGCGCCAAATGCTCAAACTGCCACAAATCCCTGCCCGGATACTGAATCGACGCACCGCCCTCAAGCGAAACCGTCGCCGGAATCAAAAGCACCCTAGAGCGCGCATCATGAACAATACCCGTCAGCGTGCCAACGACCGCATCAAGAGCCACCATCGAAACCATGCACTCTGTCGTCCTGCCGGGCTTCACCTCACAAGTCGACCGGCCGGGATGATAACCCTCTGCCTGCGCCTTCACCTCATATTGACCCGCCTTAAGCGTCACCGTCCAGTCGCTGATGCCATCGTAGGTTAACGTCTGGCCATCGATCTCGACCATTGCCGCAACATTGGCCTGTTTCGTCGGATCATACACCACCCCCTTCACAACACCTGGCTTGGCCGACAGCTCGATCGGACACTGCGTCGTCTCATCCGCCCTAACCTCACACATCACCGTTGCTGACTCATACCCCTCAGAATCACCCCTCACACCATGTGTTCCGGCAAGCAAATAAAACTGCCACTCACCCGAGGCGAAATAATTGTAAACTGTCCCATCGTTCAGCGTCGCCGTCCCCGTCAGTAGCGCCCCCGTCTCCTTGTCCTTAATCGTGCCTCGAACCATCCCCTTCTTCTGAGCCGTCCTGTTCAACACGATCGGACAAGTCTTCGTCTCACCTGCGCCGGCCGTGCAATTCACCGATCCTGCGTCATAGCCATCGGCCCGCGCATTGATCGTGTAGGTTCCCGCATCCACCGTAAACGACCACTCCCCGCTTCCCAGGTAAGAAATCGACTGCGTCCCCAGAGACACCGTCGCCGCCATAAGGCTGCCCGTCGCCCCATCTGTGACATTCCCCTTCAGCGTGGCCTTCTTCGGATTGAGAAGAATCGGGCAATCCGTCGTCTTGCCTGACTCAACCCTGCAGCTGACCGAACCGTCATCGTAGCCGCTCGCGCTTGCCCTGATCGTATAGGTGTTGGGATCAAGCGAAAATGACCACTCTCCGCTGCCGCTGTAACTCGTCGACGGTCCACCCGTCACGCTGACAGTCGCCGCAATATTGCCATGGGTTAAGCTGTTTCGAACTGTTCCCTTGGCCGTTCCCTTGGAAACAACTGCCTGCTTCGTAATGGCTATAGAACACCACGAAGTCCCGCCAGCCACCACCGGCGAACAATCCGTACGCGTCGCCGTGTTATAGCCGCTCTTCGATGCCGAACATGTATAACTGCCGGGGTTAACCGTAAACGTCGTCACCGCCGTCGAAGAACTCGTCCGCGTCACACCCGCGCACGTATAGGATGCACCATCCACACGGGGGCCCGTCGTGAGCACATCTTCAAAAACATAACCCATGATCTGCCCCTGAACCACCGGCGTGGTTCCGCCTTCGCCCTCACAGGCACTCGCCGTTCCCCCCCACTGCCCGACTATCGCACGGCAATGCGCCTGCGCCGCCGTATGACGGTGCGCATCGCTCTTCAAATACACCGCATCTCTGTCACAGTTAACGATAAACCCAAGCTCACTGAGCGTCGACGGCATGTTCGACTCCCGCAACATATGAAAGTTCGCCTCTTTCGCACCCCGGTTCGCCAGCGCCCACACCTTCAACATCGCCTCCTGAACTCTCTTGGCCTGCGTTCCGCTTGTCGACCCCAGTGTACCCGTATAACAAAACGTCTCAATGCCTGTCGCTGCCGGATTCGTAAACGAGTTCGTGTGAATGCTCGCAAGCGTTTTCACACCCTTGCTGTTGGCAAAACTCGTGCGAGACGCCAGTGCAACGGCCGTCTCCGTCGTGCGCGTCATATGAACGGTGTATCCTGCCTTCGTCAGCAAAGCCTGAAGCTTTAGCGACACTGCCAGGTTAATATCCGTCTCCCGCAGGCCACAGCCTACAGCCCCGGGATCGCTGCCGCCATGCCCGGGATCGATGCATATCGACGTGGCTTCCGCATTCGGCAACGCCGCAAACATTGCTGCAACGCAAAACAAGAACCCGCTCATGATTCTCTTCAGTCGCATAGTGCTCCTCCCTCAATAGCAGTGAATCAGACAAAAATCCCTCACCTCAGGGCAAAGTTTATGGCAAAATGCCCAAATTGTCCACATCACAAGTGCGGTATATTAATGATAAGCCAGTCGCACTTACACACACACTTGCACACACCAAAATTTCTTGCAAAAAACGATGAACTATGACACCGTTGTCATGGGTGGTCAAAGTTTCAACCTTTGGCCGCTATGTTTCGGTTGACTTGGATCCGCGAATCATCTAGCATCCCATCTGTTGTGCGGTGCCTGAAACTCATGGAGTAATTAAGGAACTTATGGAAACACCCGGAACGATGCTGAAACGCGAGCGAGAAGCAAGAGGTCTGACCATCAGAGAACTCGCCGAAGTCACGCGAATCCCGGAAGGATCGCTCATTGCCATCGAAAATAATGCCTTCGATGGATTTCCCGCCGAAGTTTTTGTGCGCGGATTCCTGCGGAATTATGCGCGCGAATTATCACTGCCAATTGATGCCGTCATTCAGTCCTACGACGCCTTTCGGGCACAGAGAACACGACATCAGGCCGGCACCGGGCGCGAACGGTCTGCCGAGATTATCCCCTTGCCAACGCTCATTCAAACGCGCGACTCGGATGTCCGGGCCGCCAATACTAACACCACCGATGAAGAACCCAATACAAAGGGGTTCCGGTTCGCTTACGTCATTGTTGCTGTCATTGCAGTCGCAAGCATTGCACTGAGCCTCATGTTCACCGGCACCGGCGAAGCAGAAGAATATGACGGTCAGCGACCCGCTGCCGAAACCGCTGCCGAGGATTCTCCCTTTCTCATCAGCAACACCTCCGAGGGCTGGATTCTCGAATAGTCCATCACCATGAAAATCTTTCAGGCGTGTTCCGACAAGGATCACGCCTTTTCTTTTTCAATCGTCCAACCACCATCAAGGCCAGCGCTTTTTCCCAAAGTCTGCCAGATTTTACTTGCCTTCAGCATGTCTTCTGTGTATTAAGCCACCCGTTCGGCGTAACCGTCGGATTTTGGGGCTGTAGCTCAGTTGGGAGAGCGCTAGAATCGCACTCTAGAGGTCATCGGTTCGATCCCGTTCAGCTCCATACATTATCCTTCCTGCGGTTCAACATTTCAGAACACACATTGCCTGCCATGGCAAGGGGCTGTAGCTCAGTTGGGAGAGCGCTAGAATCGCACTCTAGAGGTCATCGGTTCGATCCCGTTCAGCTCCATTAACCCAATACACAAACATATACACAGCCACTTTGCCATGCATATCGCATGCCCCTCGCGGCTGGCCAGCGCACAAAAATCCATGTCTCCGGCGCTTCAGGCGAGATTCGGTATCTTTTTCATGGACTATGTGCCTAAAAACTGCAAAAGTTATGCCTTAGGAGAAAGCTTATTCTGCTTCTCCAGCGTTCTCTTGGCCTGAGGGGAAGTACAATGGCACAAAAAATGGCACTCCAAATTTCAATCAAGCAGCAGCTGCGCATGACTCAGCAGCTTCAGCAGGCCATTAAGTTGCTCCAACTCTCGCGTCTTGAGCTCATCGATACCATCCAGCAGGAGCTGACCGAGAATCCAACACTCGAAGAAGTCCAGGAGTCTGAGGGCCAGTTCCTGCACATGCAGGATGGTGAGCCACCCGCCATGCCAAACGATAACGCCGATTTGCAGGCCAGTCTGAGAAACCTCGACAACAATATTGCAAAGACGGACAACATCGACTGGGATGCCTACATCAATCAATACCAGACCCACACCCCCCTGCCTGAATCCTCTGGCAAGGGGTTCATCGGCGAAGAGCTTCCAAGCTATGAAGCCACCCTGTCGGCACCGCCCAACCTTGTCGAGCATCTCCTGCGGCAGGTCAAACTCACAAGATTCGATGAAACACAAGAACGCATCGCCCTGGAAATCATCGGAAATATCAATGAGGATGGCTACCTCGTCGCCATCACGCTCGAAGAAATAGCCCAAAACCTTGATGTTGATCTCGACAGCGTCGTCTATGTTCAGGAAACCATCCAGGAGTTTGACCCCATCGGCGTCGGGTCCAGGGATCTGCGCGAATGCCTCCTGGCACAGGCAGAAATCCTCTATCCAGACAACACCCTGGTACGTGCCATCATCGAAACGCATATTCCACATCTTGAGCGAAAAAACTACGAGGCCATTGCTCGGGCACAAAAGACAACCGTCGATCGCGTCGTACGCGCTGCACGCCTCATCGCCTCGCTTAACCCCAAACCCGGCATCAAATACACCGACGAAAGGCCGCTCTACATCACGCCGGACGTCTACGTAGAACGAAACGCCGACGGCGAATACCACGTTGTCATCAATGATGATGGTTTGCCTAAGCTTCGGATCTGCTCCTATTACAACGATCTCATCCGTTGCGGAACAGTCAGTGATGCAGCCACCTATGTCCGTGAAAAAATGAGCAATGCCCGATGGTTCCTGCGTTCCATCCAGCAGCGCGAACGTACCATTTACCGCGTCACCGAAGCCATCGTTCAGCGACAGCGCGAGTTCTTCGAAAAAGGCATTCACTTCCTCAAACCCATGGTGCTCAAAGACATTGGTGATGACACCGGGTTAAGCGAGTCGACCATCAGCCGCGTCACCACAAAAAAATATGTTCACACGCCACAGGGCACATTTGAGCTCAAATTCTTCTTCACCTCGCGCATCAGCCGCATGGACAGCTTTGGCGGAGAAGACCTGGCCAGCGCCGCCGTGCGAGAGCGCATACGCGCCATCATTGCCGCCGAAGACCCCAAGCGCCCTCTGAGCGACCAGAAAATTGGCGAAATTCTCAAAGAAGAAAACATCGACATCGCCCGAAGAACTGTCGCCAAATACCGCGAAGTTCTGGGCATCCTGCCCTCAGCCCAGCGAAAATCGATCTGATTTTTGTGGGGGAGCATTGCTCCCCCACACCCCCTGCAATGCCTGACGGCATTGCTTGTGGGTGAGTGAGAGCAAATTCGGTTCGGTTAGCTGTAGGGGCGTAGCGCGCTACGCCCTCTACGGAATCATGTAAGCCGGGCGTTGCGGGGCCGGCGACTGAGGCCCCGCACAGGGGGTAGACGCGTATCGGCAGCACGCCGATAGCGGCGCAGGGGGCATTGCCCCCTCAAGAAAAACCAACTGTGTTTGCGCGTTTCATGCCCGGCAGGTCGCTACCCCCGAATCAACAATGTGCAGTCGTCAGCGGAAAGGCCTCAGTCGGCAGGGGAAAAATCATGCTTTCTGCCACATCTTCGGCATTGTACAAAACACAGATGTCTTCATCAATACCAAGATTTCGCGCAAATTTCTCAGGGATGTACAGGCTTCCCGTCTTGACAGCCCCTTCGACCACGAACGTATAATCAATCCGAACGCGCACAAGAGAAAACAGGGAAAGCAACGTGCAGTGCTGCGTCAGGTAAACGTTCTCGTGATCATGGCCTGTCACGCGCATCAGCATGTTGACCTGCCCCCTGGTGGACACGCCATTCTCATAAAGACGGCGGCACCTCGAAAAAGAAGCACGCTTTCGAGAATACGAAGAAATCAGATGCCAGGGCAGAAAAATAAAAGTCAGCGATGCCAGAGCCACCAGGACAAACCAATACAACAGCAATGCCGTTTCGCTGTACCATCGAAAAAGAAACACCATGGCAGGAAGCGTGGGCAGCATAAAAAGCAAAAAAACGATCACACGCCATGCAGCCGCACAGGCCCAATGGACGGGGCGCAATGCGCGAGGCACAGGCTCAAGCTGCTCCATCACCGCATCGGCAGGCACAACCCCAGGTGCAGAAAAAACTTCAGGCACGCGCATCAGTTAGCCTCTTGCATCTTACTCAGCCACTCAAGACTTTTCGGTATATCGCCAACATTGCGATAGGCCTGGGCCTTGAGAAGTGCAAAATATCCCTCAAGCCCACCCTGATTGTTCCTGGCATAGACGCGCTGCGTCCTGTCGATGGTTGCCATAATGCCGTTCACATCGCCTGCCTCAGTTGAAGCTATCTGAAACTGTGCCATCATCAAGCCCCAAAAAGCACTGAGAATGGGGGCCTCCTCACGGCTGGCCAACGCAAACAAAGACGCTGCCTCGACATAATCCCCCCGGTAATACGCTTCCCACCCGCGTGCCGTATGCTCAATGCGTTCAAGCTTCGCTTTGTCGACAGAGACATCCGGAAACTGCGTTACCCGGCCAAGCTTGTTGCGCACATTCTCCCAGCCAACGCGATCAAGATTCGGAAGAGGCTGCCCGGCAAGAGGCGATATCTCACGCTCAATCTCGGCCACCAGCCCACTGACAAGACGCTTCTGGTAGTCAAAAATCGAAGGCTCCGCAAACCCCGTGCGCTCCAAAACGTCATAATACGCAAAAGCACCTCCGCCCTGCCGCGTCAAAAATGGTCCTCCCTTGAGACTCGCCTCAAGCTGAGCGATCACACTGACCTGGGCCGGAGGACGCACATACGTTTGCCCCTTCTTGATCTTTTTCTCGACCGCACGATATTCCCCCATCACTTTACGATCACTGGCAGCCGCCGGAACCACCTGCAAATAGAACTCATAGTAGCGCTTTGCCTGGAGCGAATCATTTCGCATCGAATAAGCGCGCGCGCTGTTCAAATAGGCCATCGGCTGGCTCATCGGCGCGATCTGAATGGCCTTGATATAGGACGCCACTGCCTCGGCATATTTCTTTGCATTATAGAGCCTGTTGCCCTGTTCGAAATACTCCTGACCGGATGTCTGAGCATGCGCCGCCGCACGCTCACCATACACCACAGCACACGCGCCCAAACAAAGCAGTATCTTCAGCAATAATACAAAAAAACGTGATTTGTTACTCATCCCATGACCCCCAGGAATCTTCATACATCACATCGTCTGCTGCCATCTCTTCGTCCACAAACGATTCACCGGGATACTCAAATCCTGCGCCGACAACATCGGGGGCCTCCGCCTCCGTGACACCCTCCCAGGGCAAAAGCCCCGAAGCGCTGTCTCGCATGAAGAACGGCAGCTGTATACCCAATGCCAGCGTCAAACCGTGCCGCGGCGAACTCGCGTGGGATGACTTCGACTCGACGTCATACTGCACGCCATAGCTCACCATCAAAAACGACTCCTCGCTCATGTAATATTTCAGACCAAAATCCGCATTGACTGAAAATGCCGTGCGAGAAAACGTCAATTTCTCTGCAAATACCCCCGGACCAGTTTCGGCCGATAAACGCAAATGCGATAGCCCAATGCCCACCACCGCCTCAATCTGCATCACCCAAAACGGGTAGTGCACCTTAAGCTGGGCAGGATAAAACCCAAGCAAAAATGCCCCCTTAGCCTGCGCATCCCTCAGCACCGCTGCCGACTCACCCGCCCCCACCTTAAACATGTCGCTTATCCCCGAACCCATCAGATCCAGGCGAAAAATCGACACTCCCCAGTACTCTGCCTCATAATTCAGCGCAAACGTCCCCCCATGAAACATCGTATCCGCCCAACCCTTCCCACTGGATGGATAGACCGTCTCTCCATTCAATCGATCGCTGGCCCCATTGAGCGAAAACGCCTGAAAACCAAAACGATAGCCCACCGTCGTCGAAAACCGATACTTCCCAATTCCGCGCTGACGCATCGTAAACGGGCTCTCGCTCCTGGGCAAAAGCGCCACATGAATCGTCTGCGGATTCCCGGGATATACCCTGAGTGTCTGATCGAAAGGATGAAAGTCCCCTGATATCACCTCGATCTGATGCGTCCCGGGAAGAATATCCTTCGTCTCGTTCGATTGCCCCCAGTCCTGACCGTTGAGCCGGATCAATGCCGCCGGGTCATTCGTCAACACCGTCAGCTGCGTCTTCTCAGGCTCCAGATCCGCCACATACGCATGCACTCGCCCCTTTTCTGCCTCAAAATTCCACGTCTTCGACACATAGCCGTCCTTCTTGAAAGTCAGGCTCTGCGGCCCCTGCGCAATCTTCATCGACAGAGGCGCGGTGCCAAGAAGTGTCTGATTCATGAAGATCTGCACACCAGGAACACTCGACGTGATCTCAATCCCAGACTCCATCTCAAATAACGCGCTGACCAGCCCCAAAATCAACGCATCCAGCGATGTGCCGCTGCGCCGGATCTCGCTTGCAGAGACCGACAGACGCCGATATAGCGTCAAGTCGATAAACCACTCACCGCCCCGGCGATCAAACTGCGCCTCGACAAAGGCATCCACATTGTGAACTTCGATAAAAAGCGCCCCGCCCTTGCTGCAGGGCGTTCCATCCTCAAAACAGGAGGGCAAATTCAGACCCTCGGTCCTGAGTTTCTGCTCAATCACGCGCTGAGTCGCAAAATGGCGCTCCTTTGCGCGCGAAAGCGTCCGCATCAGCGACGCCTGAACCTCGTCACGCTCGGCAGCACTCAACCCCGGCGCATACCGGATCTGCCACATCACGCGCGTGTCGACCTCGCCAAAAACAACGCCAGGAAGCAAAAAAAACAACAGAAAAAAGGCAGCAGGCAACGCCACACGGCCCCCGATTTGCCTGCCAAAACGCCTGCTAAGATTTCCTGACCATGGCCAGCATCGCATCTTGCCTCCTCACGCACCCCACACTCAAACCCCTCTAAACCTGCGCATGGCGAGCACGTGCACGCGTATGACGCTTCTTGGCCTCGGGAATGTTGCCCGCCAAAATATCCTCCACCGGCAAATCCCAATGCACCGTCCCCTCAGCAATCTCCCGAAGCGCCGTCACACAGGGCTTATTGTCCGTCTCAATCGTCGCAGCCGCACCCTGCAGCAATCCCCGCGCCCGCTTGCTGGCCAAAAGCGCCATCGCAAAACGATTCGGAATCTTCTCCAAACAATCTTCTACCGTTACACGTGCCATTATCCACTCCTGCCTAGCCCTTCGACGGGCGCTTAAGATAATACTTCGTATCGCCAGTGCGCGTAGACTGCACACTGCAAAGTTCATAACCATGCTGGCCAAAAATGCCCAGCACCTGGGATTCGTCGACATTAGGCGGACACACGGCCTCTTTCGTGTCACCCTTCACATACGTAATCGCGCCCTCAGCATTGATGTGGCGCCGCAATATAAAGTATTCCCAAGCGGTTCGGTCTGACATTAGCATATCTCCTCGTACGAAGCCCAAAAACTGGACAATCAGACAGCCCGTCACCCCACCCGCCGACGCGCCCAAACAATCCAACCGTCTAACAAAAATCACGCCCAAACGCAACGCCTTAGA
The DNA here is from genome assembly GCA_009786045.1 of Pseudomonadota bacterium. GTDB lineage: Bacteria > Myxococcota_A > Bradymonadia > UBA4248 > UBA4248 > WQTY01. The sequence continues at coordinate 9,421 of WQTY01000053.1, forward strand.
ATACGGTCAAAAACGTGAGAGAACATCACTCTGGACGGGCATAGCATGCTGCTGATGGGGGAAGCCTCCCCCTGCGCCGCTATCGGCCACAAACCCCCGTCGCCTGCGGCGCCACCCCCTTTGTGAAAGGGGGTGTGGCCGATACGCGGCTACCTCCTC
>WQTY01000054.1 GCA_009786045.1 Pseudomonadota bacterium
AGCCTTGGGTATGGGGTCAAAAAAAGCACCCTGCCGCAAATCGCGGGAGGGTGCCTGTGATATTAACCGAAATCTTTGGGATAATCAGCTTTCGGAGATAGCCTCTGTTGGGCAGGAGTCGATGCAGGCCATGCACTCGACACAGGCACCGGCATCAATAGCGGCGATGGCATCGTCGCCGACCTTAATGGCTTCTGTGGGGCAGCTTGATTCGCAGGCAGCACAACCCACGCACTTTTCAGCATCAATGACTGGGATCGCCATACTCTTTTCTCCTTAAATAAGTCGCAGATAACGAGACGAACGCCACGCCCTGTTTGACGGGCAGGCGTGGGGGTAGTAACACTGGTCGAATGCCATTTCAATCGATTTTGTTTTGGGGGAGCATTGCTACCCCACGAAAAAAGAAAAAAGAAAACCGGGCGTCACAAATCTGATTTCGTTGGCATCATTTGGTGTGAGGTATTGGAGGGTGGCGGTCGAGGTATTTTTGTGCGGAGTCGAGAAATTCGCGAAGGTCGAGCTGGTACTTTTTTTCGTAGATTTTGGCTTGCAGTGCCATGTCGATTTTGTCTGCGATGTGGGAGAGGCGCGCTTGTGGGGTTTGGTTTGCCTGGTAGCGTTGGAAGGCTGTGCTCAGGAGATGGGCAGAAGGGGGAGGGAGGGGTGCAAGGAGGGTTTCGAGGGCGAGGGTTTCGAGGTTGTTTTTGTGCATTGTGGAGATGTCGTCGTGTGGAGTGAAGTCGCCTGTGATGATTTCGGGGAGGTCATGGACGATGGGAATGGCGTATGGGGGGAGGGATATTTGGGGAGTCAGCAGACGCGTCAGCAGTGTGGTGCCCCATGCGTGGTCGGCGATGGTTTCGGTGTGATGGGGAGGAGGATGTTGAGCGTTTGGAATGACGCGCCGCCATCCGGCACGGTACAGGTTGAGGGATTGGGTAAATGGTTTGAGGTATGTCTGGATGGTTTTGGTGGTGGGGTCGGGCGTCGTGAGCAACAGGCTTTGGACGATGCTTGTGGCAAGGTTGAGGGCATTTTGGACTTGTATTGAGGGATGCAGGAGGTTGTGCTGGAGGGTGAGGAGATTGTCGTCGTGGGGGATTTGGGGGCACAGTTTTGGGAGGAGGTCGTGGGGGATGATGGCGAGATCGATGGCCTGGCAGAGGGTTGCTTCGTCAAAATCCTGGTTCATCAGGAGGAGGGTCAGGGTTGTGAGGTGGGCATGGGCAGCATTGGTGATGCGTGTTGTGGGGTGGAGGTGGTCTTTCAGGCTGTAGGTATCTTGCAGAATTTTTGCGGCGGGGTGTTGGAAGAAAGTGTCGAGTTTTTGGGTGAGTTTGAGGAGGGGCGTCATGGTGGGATAGTTGTTATGTTAATGGCTTGCGTGTCAGAGGGTGAGGTGATTAAAGGGCGTCGTTTGTGTGTTGGCCATTGGGCTGTGTGTCTTAGAGCGTTTTCAAAGTCACTATATGTCCTCTTGCCTCGGAGCCGCAAACATAAGCAGATTGCTTCTCCCCTGTATGCCATGTGGGGTATGTGGTCACAAACGATGCTCTTTGCCGCTTTACCCACAAGCCATGCGTAGCATGGCAGGGGGTGTGGGGGAACAAATTCCCCCACATAAATAAGAAAACCAGGAATGGAGGTCATGTTGTTGAGAGAAAAATGCTCGATGCCGTCGTTGTGCGATGCCGTGTGGCGGATGGCGGAGGTGGATGAGGCTTTGGCGTTATCGATATCGCGTGAGCATGGGGTATCGCTGCCGTTGGCGCGTTGTCTGGTTCGGCTTGGTCTGGAAGCGGGCGAAGAGGTGGGGGCATTTTTATCGCCGGGGATGTCGGATTTGCATGATCCGTATTTGATGCATGGGATGCGTGAGGCGGTGTCTCGTTTTCGCCAGGCAATAGAGGGCAGGGAGTCGGTTCGCGTTGTGACAGATTACGACGTGGATGGGACGATGAGCTCGTTGATTTTGCAGAGTGTGCTGAGGCTGTGTGGTCACACGCTGTTAAGCTATCACATTCCCGATCGCAGGCAAGAGGGGTATGGTTTTACGCTTTGGGCGGCCCGGCGTGCGGTTGAAGATGGGGTGCGTCTGATTGTCACTGCGGACATCGGGGTGAGGGATGAGGAGGCGATTGATTTTGCGCAGAGTCATGGTGTGGATGTCATCGTCCTTGATCATCATCTGCCGCAGGGTGCGGGTGTGCCTGCGCGTGCGCACTCGGTGTTGTGTCCGCCGCAGAAGGCGTGTGGGTATCCGAATAAATCGCTTGCGGCGTGTGGAATAGCGCTGAAATTTGCTCAGGCGATGCTGTCTGCGCATGCCAAATGCGAGGCAATGTTGTTGAGCATGATGAAGCTGGCGGCGTTGGGGACGATCGCGGATGTGGTGTCGCTTCGTGAGCAGGAGAATCGCGCCATTGTGTCGATGGGGCTGCGGGCGCTCAATGAGGGGGGGCATAAGCCGGGGCTGGAGGCGTTGCTGCGCGTATCGAAGGTGCGTTCCGGCAGTATTGAAGTGGACGATGTGGGGTACAGGATTGCGCCGCGGATCAACGCTGCCGGCCGGATGGCGACGGCAACACACGTCATTGAGCTGATGCATGCTGCGAATTCTGTGGAGGCTCAGGGGATGGCGTCCTGTTTGGATGCCATGAATACGGCGCGGCAGGAGGTACAGGGATTGATGGTGGAGCGGGCGATGGAAGAGGTGAGCAGATCAACGTCGCCATTTTTAGTGGTAGCGCTGGAGGAATCGGCCGTTTGGCATAGTGGTATTTCGGGGGTTGTGGCGGGGCGCATTCGCGAGAATTGCCACTGTCCCGTGGCAGTGGCGACGATCAGCGGAGAGACGGTGACGGGCAGCATTCGTTCGACACCGGGTGTGCATGCGGTCAAGGCGTTGACGTCGATTTCGGAGCACTTGACCAAGTTTGGCGGTCATGCGGCAGCGGCGGGTTTCACATGTGACAGGTGTAAGCTGGATTTGGTGCGTGCCGGTCTGGAAGCGAGCGTGTTGGAACAGCTTGGCCAGGCACGGGAGGTGGCATCGTTTGATGTGGCCATGGCTTTGAGGCCATTGGAGGTTTCGCGTGAGCTGCTGGAGGATCTGATGTTGCTTGAGCCTTGTGGGATGCAAAATAAGCGCCCCCTGGTTTGTCTTGAGGGAGTGCGTTTTGGGAGCAGCACCTGGATGAAAGGGGAGCACTGGAAGGGGACTTTGCCAGTGAATGGATTTTCGCTGGAGGTGGTCTGGTTTGGTGCGCCCGGCGAGTTGTCTGCTTTGCTGCAGGGAGAGGTCGACGTGCTGGGCGAATTCCAGCGTCATCATTATGGCGGACAGGTGCGGTATCAATTGCGCGTGATCGATATGCGTTAGAGCATTTTTAGTTTTTTATGCGGGGGAGCCAGCTCCCCCGCGCCCCCTGCGCGGGCAGATATTATCTGCCCCTACGACGTATCGCTTGTGGGTAAAGTGGCAGAGTGTATCGTTTGTGGCCACATGCCCTGCATGGTGTGCTGAGAGAAGTCATCTGTTTTGAGGTGAAAGGCGCATAATGGATGAATGGTGAGTTGTCGAAACGGAAAATTAGAGTTCCTTCGTCTTCGCAGATTGGAAATCGTCACAAAAGACGGCAATTTTGGCCAAAATGATGTACTTCGCACTCTACCCACAAGCAATGCGCAGCATTGCAGGGGGTGTGGGGGAACTCGTTCCCCCACATAAATAAAAGAAAGAGGAGTGAGATAGCAGTGATGGGAATTGAACGAAGGTCAAGTGTAGCGGAGCTTTTGTCGTTGGCGGAGAAGACACGCGTCTTTTTGAGTATGCCCTATCTTGAGGGGGTGACGCCCGTATGTATGCGAGACGCAGAGGTTGTGGATTCTTCGGGTGAGTATTCGCGCCGTCACGGCGTTTTTCGCCTCAATGAGGCGGGTCTTAGTCCGTTTGACCATGGCAATTTGTATGGTGATGCCGTTTTTGAGGGCATCCGCATTGATGGGCGATGTCTGGTGTTGCTTAAGGAGCACGTTGAGCGACTGTTTCGTTCGGCGGAACGATTGCAGATGGAGGTTCCCTATTGCCGGGTTGAGTTGGCAAACATTCTCGTATCGTTGTCGCGCGCGTCGTTGGGGGAGTCGGGAGAGAGCGGGTATCTTCGGCCGGTATTAACTCGCGGCATTGGCAATTTGGGGCTTAATCCTCTTAAGTGCATTGGAACCACCCTGTATGCGATTGGCTCAAGCATTTCGTTGTACCCAGAAGCGCACTATGAAAAGGGGATCGACGTTGCCATTGCTCGCCATATACGTCGAAACAGTGCACACAACATTGATCCTACAGCAAAGACGAACAACTACCTCAACAACATTCTGGCGTTTCTGGAGACGCGTGACAGAGAAGTACTTGAGACGATTATGCTGACGCCAGAGGGTTATCTGGCGGAGGCTACGGCCGATAATATTTTTGTCGCCGAGCGTATGGAAGGCCGCGTCAGGCTTCGCTATCCGGCGTCGAGATATGCGCTGGTGGGTTTGACGCGCAATCTCGTCATTGAGGTTGCCCGGCAGCTTGGATACGAGCTTTTTGAGGATGACGCGATGTTGCCGACGGATCTTATCGGTCCGAACCGGGAGGTATTTATCACGGGGACGGCATGTGGCATCATGCCTGTGAAACGGGTGGATGGCCTGGAAACGGCCTGTGCGAGCCAGCGGCTGGCCACGGCGGCAATCAGAGCTGGCGTTGAGTCTGCCATGATGGATTCGGTTCACAGTCTTTCGATCGATGCAGCGGAGGATGAAATTTCTGCTTATATGGCGGCGCCGCTGGCTGTACCCGTGGTTGTGGGTGGGGGTTGACAGCGAATGAGCAAGGTATCCATAAGATTCTATCATGACAGAGAGGTCCGCGCGGTTTGGGATGATGAAAACGCCAAATGGTGGTTTTCTGTACTTGACATTGTCGGCGTGCTTCGAGGCGAAAGCGATTACACGAAGAATCGCAACTATTGGAAATACCTGAAGGCGAAACTGAAACGCGAAAACCATCAAGTGGGTAGTGTGACTACCCAGTTCAAATTTACCGCACCCGACGGAAAAAAACGTGTCGCAAATGTTCTTGACTATGATGGCATCATTGCACTTGGAAAAATTTTCCCGAGCAAGAAAGCCAATCGCTTCATCGAGTGGTTCACGTTTAGCGATGAGACGATTGATGGGAAGAGCAAGTCCAAGGCTTATGCGCTGTTTGAGAGTTCACTGATCGACACCATAGAAGTCGGCACGGTTAAGGGGTTACAGCAAATCCACGGCTATCTGTTTGGTGGTCTCTATGATTTCGCAGGTCAAATCAGGACGCTGAACATTGCAAAGGGCGGTTTTCAGTTCGCGATGGTGCGATTTCTACCGGAAACCTTAAAAAATATAGAAGCGATGGCGGAAAACACTTTTGACGAAATCGTAAAGAAGTATGTGGAGATGAACGTTGCCCATCCCTTTATGGAGGGAAACGGCAGAACGACGCGCATCTGGCTCGATCTGATGTTGAAAAATAACCTTAGTTTGTGTGTGGATTGGAGCAAAATCGGCAAAAATGACTATCATGCTGCGATGAAGAAAAGCGTGGTGGATCCTACGCAGATCAGAGAACTGCTTAAATTTGCCTTGACGGATAAGATAAACGACCGCGATGTATTTATGAAAGGCATAGATTATTCCTACTATTATGAGCAGGAAGATGACGTGATGGGAGATGACAGGGGATGAGACTTCAAGATATTGCTGTTGCAATACAAACCTCATTTTCACATCTTTATATCAATCTACAGTCACACCACAATATTTCTCAAAAAACTTTGTCATCTTATCAATGACAGCTTGCTTCTTTTCAGCACGGCCGCCCCTGCCAAAGCGCGAAACGGGTGGCAGAAGTTTATCCATAGCAGTGCCGGTTGTTTTTAGGACGCCATCGCGGAAAGCCATGTCGATAAAATGTCGGGTTTCTTCGTCTTTGAGATTTTCGTCAGCTATCAGCGCGGATAAGTCTTGCTCTTTTTGCACCTGTACAAAGCATTGCCAATCTTCGTCTACGTGCGTTGATACATTGACTTGTTCGACAAAGCGCTCAATCAGATCTTTTTTGCTTCGCAATGCCATGCTCGAAGTGACGGCCTTATGAATAGAAGCGAGTATGTTTTTGTCTTCGCAGTTTGAGGCATGGTATTTTTCGACGAGCAAGAGGATGTAATCAATATTGACTTCGATTTGCTTGATAAGTTCGAGCTCAAAAACAATATCATCATTGATGTTTTCTTTGTTGGCGTCGGTTTTGGGGCGAAGCGCCTGGTAGAGGTCGATATAGGTACTTTGGTAATCCTGAAAATCTCTGTCAGTGAGGATTTCATTTCCTGCAAACTCGTCGAATGCCGTGAGGATGTTTTTGATCCGAAGAATTGCGCTATATAAACGGATAAAATCTTTCTGCACTTCCTCCCCGACGATTGGCTCACCCATCGGAAATTGTGCCATAAGTTCCGCCATCAATTCGACATAGCCTGGTTTGTGTTCGCCATTTTGCTCGAACCCGTTGTAGTAATCCCTGTACGTTTTAAGAAGCACGATGCCGCCAGCATCCTTGTCGCCGAACAGGGCTATAGCATCGTCGGTCGCTTGTTTTAAGTCGCGGAAACAAATGATATTGCCAAAGGTTTTGACGCTGTTCAGGATGCGATTCGTGCGAGAATATGCCTGAATTAAACCGTGATGCTTTAGGTTCTTGTCGACCCATAGGGTGTTAAGTGTGGTCGCATCGAAGCCTGTCAAAAACATGTTCACAACGATGAGCAAATCCACCTCGCGATTTTTTACTCGCTGCGAAAGGTCTTTGTAATAGTTTTGGAACTTATCCGACGAGGTATCATAATTCGTCTTAAACACGGTGTTATAGTCGGCAATGGCCGACTCCAAAAAATCGCGCGAGCTTTTGTCGAGCTTGTCGTTTTCGAAATCTTCGTCTGGCAATGTGTCTATTGGGTTGTCTTCTGGATCATCCTCGTTGGGGCTGTAACTGAATATCGTCGCGATGGTGAGGTTGTGGGGGGTAGGACTATTGGGGGCAGAAATTGTTCTGCCCCTACGATTTTGCCTCTTGAATTCTTCGTAATATTTCATCGCCATCGGGATAGAAGACACGGCAAAAATCGAATTAAACCCCGCAACGCGCTGCCCTTTGAGGGCATAGAATTCATTGCGTTTCGTCTTTTGGTCGAAATGCTCAAGGATATAGTCGACAACCGCGCGGATGCGCTCTGGTGACTCAAGTGCTTTGTTGGTGTCAATCGCCAGAACATCTTTGTCTGAAACATCCTCTTTCTGTTTGACCGTATTGATAAAATCGATGCGAAACGGCAGCACGTTGCCGTCATTAATGGCGTCTACAATCGTATACGTATGCAGCTTCTCGCCAAAAGTCTGTGGCGTTGTCTTTAGCAGTGCGCTGTTGTTTCCAAGCTTTGCACCGCTCGCAGCATTGACCGCAAAAATGGGCGTCCCCGTAAAACCGAAGATGTGGTAATGACGAAAGGCTTTGACGATCTTTTGGTGCATATCGCCAAACTGCGAACGGTGGCATTCATCGAAAATGATGACGATATGCTTTTTGTAAATATCGTGTGCCTTACTTTTACTAACAAACAGGCCAAGTTTTTGGATGGTCGTGATGATGATGCGGGCGCTTGGGTCTTCGAGCTGCTTTTGCAGCACCCGTGTTGACGTATTGCTGTTTGTCGCCCCCTTTTCGAACCGGTCGTATTCCTTCATCGTCTGATAATCGAGGTCTTTGCGGTCAACGACAAACAACACCTTGTCGACAGTATCAATTTTTGTGGCAAGCTGCGCCGTCTTAAAACTCGTCAGCGTCTTGCCGCTGCCCGTTGTGTGCCAGATATAGCCGCCTGCATCGGTTGTCCCTGTCTTTTTGTAGTTGGCCGAAATGACGATGCGGGTCAAAATGCGTTCGGTTGCCGCAATTTGGTAGGGGCGCATGACAAGCAGCAATTCTTCACTGGTGAACACGCAATAACGGGTCAGGATGTTTAACAATGTATGCTTGGCAAAAAATGTCTTCGTAAAATCGACGAGATCGGCAATTACCTTGTTATTTGCATCCGACCAGTAGGATGTAAACTCGAAACTATTGCTCGTCTTTTTGCTCTTTCTGCGTTCGCCTTCGGCCAACTCTTTGATGTGTGCGTTACGGGTCGTGTTGGAGTAATACTTCGTACTCGTACCGTTGGAGATGACATAAATTTGCACATATTCATAAAGCCCGCTCGCTGCCCAAAAGCTTTCGCGCTGATAACGCTTAATCTGGTTAAACGCCTCACGAATCGCCACACCTCGGCGCTTTAGTTCGATATGCACGAGGGGCAACCCGTTGACAAGTATCGTCACGTCATAGCGAGCACCATGTGCTCCACCGCATTCTTCGTATTGGTTGATGACCTGCAAACGGTTATTGTGGATGTTCTTTTTATCGATCAGGCACACGTTTTTCGTGCTGCCATCGTCACGTTTCAGAACCTGAACATGATCATCCTGAATCTTTCTGCTTTTCTCGATGATGCCCTCATTGGCGCTCGCCAAACACTCGCCAAAGAACCGCCGCCATTCGTCATCTGAGAATGCAAAATCGTTCAACTTTTCGAGCTGTCGACGCAGATTCAACTTCAGAGCATCTTCGCAATTAAAGTACAGATATTCATACCCCTGTGCTTGCAGTTGTCTGATAAATTCCTGCTCCAAATCCTCCTCGGATTGGTAACTGTCCGAACGGGCTTGTTCGGTTTCGTATTCGGCAACTACGGTCGCTTCGTCTGTGCTGGTGATGATGTTGTATTGGGTCATGGGGGCAACTCATTTTTTAAGGGAGATTTTGTGTTGCCGTGCTATCTCCCTGCCGGTCGATACGCACGGCGGTCTGCTATTTCCTTCGGGGTGCTGTGGCCCCCCTACGTCAATACGCAGACCACATGATTGAATATAAATTCTTCACGCCTGTATTGATTTTTTTGTATGAAAACGATCATTTAGCCATTTTATAGGATTGCGCTCTATATATCTCACAATTCGGTTGAATTCATCTTCATTGCGAATAATGCGGTCGTGAAACGACCGTTGCCATATGGAAAAACCAATTTGCTTGCTCGTCATTGTTTTAAAACTTCGTACAAACGTTGAAATCAACGAGTGATGGACGTTGTTTACAACGTCCTCTGGTACGACTATTCCATCTCGTTCGACGTCCCTTCTGCTGCAATTGGATACAATCAAAATCATATGGATATGATTGGGCATAATGGCATACGTACCTAATTGGATGTCAGGATTACCGCCATTTTTCAAAATGGCCTCAGCGATCTTGCCATACGCCGATAATTTGATATTCGTCCCGTTCGTCCCGTTCGTCCCGTTCGTCCCGTTCGTCCCGTCGGTGTCCGCCGTTGGGGCCGTCGCCGTTGGG
>WQTY01000055.1 GCA_009786045.1 Pseudomonadota bacterium
AGGGGGAGCAATGCTCCCCACAAAAAAGAAAAGAGGCGCAGCGTATCGTGGACACACGATAGCTGCGCCCGGCTGCGTATTGCCCGTGAGCGGGCAATAGCGGCCGCACCTGAAACACCAAAGCATGGCATGTAAACTGCATTAGTTTACCTCAGATATCCGGGACGCATTGTGCTTTACGCCCGGAGGCTTTCCTTCTATCTTGTCGGCTCTGGCCAGAAGGTGTGACTATTCTTTTTAGTGCGCATTTTGCGTGTTGTTTTCGTTCACCATCACCCTCCCAAACAGATGCAAACTCGATTCGTCAAATTTCGACCTGACAACTTCAGGCCCTCCGGGCAGACGCCCTGGGGAGGAAGGCGTATCGCCAATGACATCAAGGCATGTCTTGGCCTGAAGGTGGAGCAGGATGTCATTGGGGAGTCGTGGGAGTTTTCGGCGGATGGTGACTTTCCGAGCCGCTGCCTTGGGGCGGGAGAGGTGACGCTGATGCATTTGCTCAGCGATGCCCCCGAGACCTGGCTCAGTCCTGCGCATTTTCGCCTCTGGGGTGCGCGCTCGCCGCTTCTCGTCAAGCTCATTGATGCCGCCCACGATCTTTCTCTCCAGCTTCACCCCCCCATTGAGGCTTCTTGCCTGGCCAGCGACGAGTCCGGGAAGTGGGAGGCGTGGTACATCCTTTCGAGGGAGGCAGGGGCAGGTATTTACCTTGGCTTAGCGACGGGCGCGAACATTGTGGATTTGTTTGATGCGCTCTTGCACGGAGAGGACATCAGGCCATTTCTCCACTTTATCCCTGTCCAGCCCGGAGAGATGTATGTCATTGCGCCCCGTACGATACATGCGCTTGGTGCTGGCGTTTGTGTTCTTGAGCCGCAGATTATGCAGCCCGGCAAGCGAGCCCTGACCTTTCGCCTTCATGACTGGAACAGGCGATACGATGCCAGAGGTTTGGTTGCGCCGGAGGGTGAGGCGCGCCCTGTTCATACGGCGCAGGCTATGTCGTGGCTTGATGTTGGCATGGCCTGTGGCATTGAACTTGAGCGGAAAGCGCGTCTTTTCGGCCGTGTGCTCTACCAGGATGAGGGCTTGCTTGTGATGCTCATTGAGAGTCTGCCTTACATTCGGATTTATATTTTTCGCGGCAGCGGGAAGTTTGAACTTCCTTTGCCTGGTGAGATTCTCTGCATGACAGCAGTGGCGGGGCGAGTTGATTTTTGCCTCGACGGGCAGTGGCATGATTTGAGGGGAGGAGAGTCGGGGGTGGTGGCTGCAACGGGGGTGATGGCGGTGTTTTCCTGCCAGGAAGCTGAGTTTTTTTTATTGCACTGCCTGCCTTCTGATTATGAGGCAGAGCAGGTTCACTGCCCTGCATGCACGCCATGAGAATACGTCTGATTTCCTGTGCCATCGCCGCTTTGCTGCTGACGGGATGTGACATCATCATTCCGCCTTCGCCGCCCATTGTGCCAGACATTCTGACGCCAACAGACTATGCGTGGGATGGGATGGATTTGGCGCGCGCGAGGTTTCTTGGCGTTCTTCGCATTGATTGTGGCACGGTGGTGTCGAAGCTGCAGGCTTCCGGGCACTGCGTGCCTCGCGCGACGCCTATAGGCCGGCTTATTCATTGCCCATTGTCTGCACCTGCCGGTCAACTTGTGTTTGGCTGTGTTGGGGGCGATCCTGTGCCTGCCGTTTACATGCGCCTGTCGTGGCAGGACGAAGCCGAAAGCCTGCGTTTTTTGGAAGCGTTTGGGGCATGCAGGGTGGCGGGTGCAGGGCCTGCTGCCGGAGAGGATCCTCGCTTTCCCACGGATCCTGGCTACAAGGTTTGCCTGTTTGAGCCCTATGCCCAGCTGACCTATCCCGAAGTCTTTGCGCGCCCGGCAGGNTTGTATTTGGACTTTGCGCAGAGCACTGCATCACTTTCGCAGCTTCGTGCGTGGGCCCAGGATCAGGTTTTTAATGCGCCGCTGGATTTGGTGATCGATGCCCGTTTTCTTGATGACGAAGGGCGAAGCCGCGCTTTTGAGCTGGTTTTTGACGCTTTTGCTTTCTACCGCGGGCAGGGTCGTCAAGCCGATCCGTAGGGCGCAGCGTGCTGCGCCCGTGTATTTTTATGTCTTTGTGTGTTCGGCGTGTTCGGCGGCGTGTTCGGCAGATTTCCGTATTTTTGCATAGGATTTCGACCAGGCATCGAGCTTTCGGTAATTGTCGTGTTCGATTTTTGTCTTTTCTGCCAGTTCGAGGAAATTCTGAATCATTTTGGTCAGAATCCAGCTGTCGAGGAAGGCGATTTTGAAGGTGATGGTGGCGAAGAGCGAGATGCCGAGCCATGGCATGGCGCTGATGCTGATGCTTCGGCAGATGGCCAGGCCGGGGATGTAAATGATGACGGCAAAGGCGAGGCAGGCAAAGATGATGATGAGACCCAGGCGCAGGGCGCGGGAGAAGAAGGTTTTCCAGTTTTGTGCGAGGATGGTGAGTGCGTCGGTGCAGGCGGCATTGACTTCGTAGTCGCGTTGTCGCAGGGCATAGGCGAGGCAGCACTCGTCGGCATATCCGAGGGCGGGCAGGCTCAGGAAGTAGCTTAGGCGTTTGGCGCCGCGCAGGTTGGGTACGTCGCTGTCGAGTGAGAAGCCTCTTGCGATGACGCGAAAGATCTGGGCGATGGCGATGGAGAGATCACGTGCAATCAGGTAGTAGTGCCGATTGGAGCCAAAGCGGGCCGTGACAACGGTTTTGGCGAAGGCGACGGGGTTTGGTGGAATTTCGTTGTTTTCGAGGGCATGTCCAATGATGGCCAGGTGGCCGATTTTGATGGCATAACCCTGCTTCACCATGATGAAGTAGTAGATGATGACAGCCAGCAAAAAGGCGCCGCAGCCGATGGCGACGCTGGTAAGCGGGTCGAGGTGCAGGTTGGTGATGAGTATCCATGCCAGGCCAAAGATCAGCACGCAAACGAAGAGGGTCAGCATGCCAAGGCCGAGTTTCAGCCAGTTAAAGACCATTGTTTTGCGATAAATATTGGAGACATTCATGAGCGACCCTCTGGGGGTGAACATTGGCGCGCGGCGTGAATAGCCAATGATGAAGTAGAAGATTTGTGCCTGAGCTATTGCATCATAGCATGATAGGCGATTTCCGCAACATCGCGCGAGAGGTTTTCGAGTCGTTGTTTGATATTGTAAACCTCGTCGTAGCTGACGGCTTCATCGTTGAGGGCGTTGGAGAGTTCGTCGAGTTCGCGCCGCATATCGTCCCGTTTGGCATTGGGGATGTACTCTGATAATTCTTTCATCGTGCGTTCGGTCATGTAGCAGAGGCCCTTTGCAGCATTGATGATTTCGACGGTTTCACGTATTTGGGCGTCGATTTCCCGCTGGGCTTCGGCTTGTTGGATCATCATGTCAATTTCGTCTTCGCTGAGTCCGCCCGAGGCTTCGATGCGGATGTTGGCTTCGCGATGTGTGGCGAGTTCCTGTGCAGCAACTGAGACGATGCCCGAGGCGTCGATTCTGAAAGTGACTTCGATTTGTGGCATGCCTCGCAGGAGCGGCGGAATGCCCCAGAGCTCAAAGCGGGCAAGCGAGTAATTGTCGCGTGCCAGTTCTCGCTCGCCCTGCAGTACATGGACGCTTACCATTTCCTGGTAGTCGACAGTGGTCGAAAAAATCTCGCTTGCTTCACAGGGTACAGCGGAATTGCGGGGGATAAGGGGCAAAAAGACACCGCCCATTGTCTCGATACCGAGAGATAATGGGGTAACGTCCATGAGCATGACATCCTGGACTTCGCCGTTGAGGATGCTTGCCTGGATGGAAGCGCCGATGCTGACAACCTCGTCCGGGTTGACGTCTGTATTGACGGGCAGGCCAAAGAAGTCGCTGACCATTTTTCGAACCAGGGGCATGCGTGTCATGCCGCCAACGAGAATGATTTGAGTGATATCGGATTTGGTGAGTTTGGCATCTTTGAGGGCCTGCTCACAGGCCGGAATGGTCCGCTTTATCAGGTGCCGGGTGAGGCCTTCAAGGTCGGTGCGCGTCAGCGTGTGGCTTAAATGAAGCGGTGTGTTGTTATGCAGCGTCAGGAAGGGGATGTTAATTTCTGTTTCCATGGCGATGCTGAGCTCTTGTTTGGCGTATTCGGCAGCTTCTTTGATACGGTAGAGGGCAGCCTCATCGGCCGACAGATCGACGTCATGCTGGCGCTTAAAAGTTTCGCAGAGCATCGTCACGATGGCATTGTCGAAGTCTTCGCCGCCCAGGAACGGATCACCCAATGTTGACAGTACTTCGTAGAGACCGTCGCCCAGCCGCAGAATGGAGATATCGAAGGTGCCGCCTCCCAGGTCGTATACGACGATGGTTTCCTGCCGATCTTCGCCAAAGCCATAACCCAGGGAAGCGGCTGTGGGTTCGTTGAGAACGCGCAGAACGTCCAGCCCGGCAATTCGGCCGGCGTCGCGAGTTGCCTGCCTTTGCGCATCGTTAAAATTGGCAGGGACGGTGATGACGGCCTGATCGATGGACGTTCCCAGATATTCTTCGGCAATCACGCGCAATTGCGTCAGAATCATGGCCGAGATCTCTTGTGGGCTGTAGTTTTCGCCGCCTATGCGGATGCCGGGCAGCTTGCGCTCTCCGCTGCCCATGGGGACAATCTCGTAGGGAACCAGGGCTTTCATGCGCTCGATTTCGGGATCTTCGAAGGTTCGGCCGATCAGCCGCTTGACGGCGAAAACCGTGGATTGTGGCCTTTTGACGGCCTGGCGTTTGGCCACTTGTCCGACCAGCCGTTCTCCGGTGGCGCTGAAAGCTACCACAGACGGTGTTGTACGGGAGCCTTCGTGGTTGGCGATGACAATGACCTCGCCCCCTTCCATGACCGAGACACACGAGTTTGTTGTACCCAGATCAATGCCAATGACTTTGGACATGCCTATCAATCTCCTATGACGTCTTCGTCCCCATGAGCGTTTTGCGAAACAACGACCAGTGCTGGCCGCAATACGCGATCGTGCATGATGTAGCCCCTGAGATGCTCCTGAACAATGACATTATGAGGTGCTTCTTCGTCGACGACGCGTGAGAGCACGTCGTGTTGGTGTGGATCAAAGATGGCACCAAGGCTGTCGAAAGGCACACAGCCATACTTTGCAAGCTTGGACAGGTACATTTTTCCCATGAGTTCAATGCCCTGCAAAAGGGTGCCGAACTCACTGCATTGTTTGGCGTGGGCGATGGCGCGCTCGAAATTGTCCATGATGACAATAAAATCCAGGGCCAATTTGGCTTCGCGCTGGCAACGCTCCTTTTCCTGATCGCGGACAACGCGTTTCCGGTAGCTTTCGAGGTCCTCTTCCTGTTTTTGGGCGCGGTCAATGGCCTGTGCGAGCTGGCTTTCGAGGTTTACGACTTTTTCGTCAAGGGATCGGTAATCCTCTTCGAGGACCTGGTAATTCTCTGCAAGGGTTTTGTAATCTTCTTCGAGAACCTGATAATCCTCTTCGATGGCCTGGTAATCCTCTTCAAGAAGGCGGAATTCTTTCTCCCATTGGATGGGTTTATCGGCATCCTTGGGCTTATCGGCATCCTGGGGCGGCGTTTCGAAGATTGGGAAATCTTCCTCAATGGCAGAATAATCTTCTTCGAGGACATGATCTTCTTCAGAAAATCGGAATTCATTTTCCCAATGGGTGGGTTTATCGACACTCTGGTGCGGCATTTCCGGGCTCTGGAACGCTTCTCCGGGAGGCAGATAATTTTTTTTGAAGATCTGGCCGTCTTCTTCGGGAAGGCGGAACTCTTCCTCCCAGTGGATGGGCTTATCGGCACTCTGATGTGCTGCATCAGGGGCGTTGTCATCTCTGGGGGGAGTGAAGCGCTGCGTGGGAAGAATGTCGTTTTGTAATGCGGCTTCAAAAAGGGGAGAAAGTGTCGCGCTGATGGAGTGCGCCAGTGCATCCGGGCAATGGTCATCCGCGCCGAATGCCGGATCCTGCGTTGACGGGAATGCGTCGGCGGGTTCCTCTTGCGCTTTAGAACGTGCTTCGACGGCTTTGACAGCGTCGACGGCCGCTTGCCCGAGTGCAAATAGTAACTCCTCACGATTGCCCGTCATATCCTAAATCCTGTGACTGAGAGACGCCTTTGTTGTGGCAAGACGCTGGAATCAAGTGATGCTTTGCGTCTATATGCCTTTGTGTGCTTATATGCGAAGTGAAAAAAATATCAAAATAGCATATTTCAGGAGAGCAATCGCAGGCAAGGGTGTGAGGGCAGAAAAAAAAAGGCCCGTCACATGTGTGACGAACCTGAGCAAAATGAGGGATGGACGGTTTATTCGTAATCGTAGTGATGTCGGGAGCCGCCGTCACGCCGCGATCCACGGCCGCCACCACCACGGCCGCCACCACCACCACCGCCGCCGCCCTGGCCCTGCGTCTGGTTTGCCTCATTGACGCGAATGGAGCGACCGTCGAGGTCACGACCATCCATGGCAGTAATGGCAGACGTGGCAGCACTGTCATCAGAGAACGTTACGAACCCAAAACCACGCGAACGGCCTGTATCACGATCCGTGATGACCTTCGCATCGCTGACTTCACCAAACTGCTCAAACGCCTTGCGCAAACCATCCGTCGTCGTTGCCCAAGCCAAACCACCAACAAAAAGCTTTTTCGACATACCCGTCTCTCTCAACCAAACGCCCACCAGGGACGCATCAAAGCGGATGAGTGCCATCCGCGGACAACGCGACTCGCTACGAGTCGCCAAGCAGGACACACAAATCAGGCGACACTGCATTTGGGCATCATACGTCGCTTGCCTTAGTCCTGCAAGCGTTAATTTTCAGTACTGCCTTTGGCAATTTTTTTGAGGGGGCGGCGCCCCCTGCGCCGCTATCGGCTGCGCCGATACGCGGCTACCCCCCAGTGCGGGGCCTCAATCGCCGGCCCCGCAACGCCCCTGCTTGTGGGGAACCTGTCATCGACCGGGCGACCGGGACGGTCGCCCCTGCTTGTGGGGAACCTGTCATCGACCGGGCGACCGGGACGGTCGCCCCTGCTTGTGGGGAACCTGTTCCCCCACGAAAATCACGGACAGTCGGCGCTGGTACAGGCGTTGAGGGCGCGTTGCCATGCGAACCGGTGGCTTTGTCGCCAGGCGTCATCTTTTTGTGGTGAGAATTCGGCCGATTTTCGCCAAATCTTTGAGATGCTGTCTGTATTCGGATAAAGGCCGATGCCGATGGCGGCAAGCATGGCAGCGCCCAGAGCAGTCGTTTGCAGGCTTTCCGGGCGTTGAAGTGTACAATTGAGGAGATCTGCCTGCATTTGCATGAGCAGGTTGTTGATGCTTGCACCGCCGTCTGCTTTGAGGATGGAGATGGCGCTGCCCAGGTCTTTTGTCATGGCCTCAAGGAGGTCTGTATTTTGCTGGCAGATTCCCATAAGGGCTGCGCGTGCGATGTGAGCACGGGTTGTGCTGCGGGTGAGGCCAAGGAGGGCGCCTTTGGCTTCGGGCATCCAGTGAGGTGCGCCCAATCCGGTGAGCGCGGGAATGAGCAAAACACCATGGGTGTCCTCGACACTTCGCGCGAGTGCTTCGACATCTGATGAAGACTGAATGATGCCCAGCCCATCGCACAGCCATTGAATAAGGGCGCCGGCGACGAAGGTACTCCCCTCAAGGGCATAGGTGGGGGTTGATCCTATTTTCCATGCGCAGGTGGCGATGAGTCCGTGCTGGGATCGAACGATGTGCTGGCCTGTGTTGAGGAGAAGGAAGGCACCTGTACCAAATGTGCATTTGGCTGAACCGATTTCGAAGCATGATTGCCCAAAGAGGGCCGCCTGCTGGTCGCCTGCCAGGCCGGCAATGGGAATGCCGTCAGGGAGGCCCGGTACGCGATGGGTATACCCAAGGCACGTGGCATTGTCGTGGATAACGGGCAGGATAGCTCTGGGGATATTAAAGAGCGCCAGGAGGTCATCATCCCAGGCGAGCGTTTCCAGGTTCATCAGGAGTGTGCGGGATGCGTTGGAGGGGTCTGTGGCGTGGACACGGCCTCCGGTGAGCTGCCACAGGAGATAGCTGTCGATGGTGCCAAAGGCGAGGTTTCCATTTTCGGCATTTCGCTGTTGGTTGGTTGCATCAAGGAGCCATCGGATTTTCGTGGCAGAAAAGTATGGGTCACAGAGCAGACCGGTTTTTTGTGCCACCATGGGCTCCAGGCCATCCTCTTTGAGGCGGCGGCACATGGAGGCTGTCCGGCGGCATTGCCAGACAATGGCATTGTGGATGGCATGGCCATTTTGCCGCTCCCACAGAACGGTGGTTTCGCGTTGGTTGGTTACCCCCAGGGCCACGATATCCCGTGTGTCGATTCGGGTCTTGGCGATGGCAGCGCCGATGGCGTCCAGCACCGTTTGCCAGATATCATCCGGGCGATGTTCGACATGGTTTGGGGCAGGATAGACTTGTGGGAGTTCAGTCGATGCCATTCCACGGATGCGAAGGTTTTCATCCACGACGATGACAGTGGTGGCCGTGGTTCCCTGGTCGATGGCCATGATGTATGGCATGGGTATCTCCGATGCAGCAACAAAGGATCAAAATAGAAGACGCCGCGCTTCGCAGGGGTGTCGAGTTCTAGCGCTCCTCTCAACGATTCAGTATTCGTCTGTCGCATGTCCTTTGCCTCAGAGCTGCAAGCATAAGCAGATTCGCTTCACTTCCGCCCGCAAGGCGAGGCATGTGGCTTCAAACGATGCACTTTGTTACCTTACCCACAAGCGATACGTAGAGACAAGGCATGCCTTGTTTGTACAGCGCAGGGGGTGTGGGGGGAACAAGTTCCCCCACAAAAAACAGGTCTAGTCGTCGCAGCCGTGGCAATCACCGCCGGAGCAGCAGCCAGACTTTTTGTCGTCTTTTTTGGGTTTATCGACGATGAGTGCTTCGGTCGTCAGGAGCAGTCCGGCGACGGAGGCTGCATTTTGGAGCGCCACGCGAGCCACCTTGGCCGGATCCAGGATGCCGTCGGCAATGAGATCGCCGTAGGTGTCGCTGGCTGCGTTATAGCCAAAACTAAAGTCATCTTTTTCAAGTACCTTGGCAATGACAACGCTTGGTTCAACGCCGGCATTCTTGGCGATTTGCCTTGCCGGTTCCTCAAGCGCACGACGCAGGATACCGATGCCGAATGCCTCAGCATCGTCCAGCTTCAGCTGATCCAGTGCCTTGATGGCGCGCAGATATGCTGTGCCGCCACCGGGGATGACGCCCTCTTCGAAAGCCGCACGCGTGGCGTGCAATGCATCGTCGACGCGATCTTTGCGCTCTTTCATTTCGGATTCTGTGGCGGCGCCGATCTTGATGACGGCTACGCCACCCGACAGCTTGGCCAAACGCTCCTGAAGCTTTTCGCGGTCGTAGTCGCTCTTGGCTTCTTCGAC
>WQTY01000056.1 GCA_009786045.1 Pseudomonadota bacterium
GTCGGCTTCGCCGACACCTCCCCTGCAAGGGGAGGCCTGCAGGGGGTGTGGGGGAACACGTTCCCCCACACCAATAGAACTCGTCAACGGTGCGATGAGAGGATTGATGAATGGATGAGACGGCCTTTGTTCAGAACCTGGTTTTGCATATTCGTGCGGGTTATCCGCTTATCTGTGTCGAAACGCCAGACGATGACTGGCTCTTAGAGGCTCTGGCCGGAGCCTGTACGCCGATGGCCCGGTTTGAGGTCGTCGAGCAGCTGGATGCATTGACGGTTGAAACGACTGAGATGCGCACGGTTTTTGTCTGGGTTAATCCTGCAACGGCAGATGTGCACGAGGCCCTGCCATGGCTCCGAAAGCATCAGCGGCGGATAAAAACCCAGGTCACCATCATTCTGCTTGGTGATCGCTGGCGAGAAAATCTATCGGGTTTTGGCGCCCTGACGGCGTTGGCGGCACCGCTTCCGGGTATCGACTCGCGTTCGGCCATTACTAAACTGGCACTTGGCAGTTTTGCCAACAACGCCCAGCGTATGGCCAAAATCGTCGTTTCGTCGGCAGGCATGACACGGACACAGATCTATCGCACATTGTCGAAATGCCTGCTTGAACTGCGGGCAGATCCGAGCTTTGATGCCTGGGAAACACGTCTCTCAGACGAGAAGAAGCTTCTCTTTGCACGCGACTCTCTGCTTGAAGTTATCGATGACATGACGACGCTCAATGATGTCGGCGGCGTTACCAGCCTTAAGGACTGGCTGTCCCAGCGCGCGAAGGCATTTTCGCAGGAGGCCAGGGATTTTGGCCTGGAGGCGCCGCGCGGTATTCTGCTCGTGGGCATTCAGGGGTGTGGAAAGTCATTGCTGGCCAAAGCGATTGCCAATACATGGCATTTTCCGCTTTTACGCCTGGATGTGAGTGCATTGTTTGGAGGCGCAGGCGCGAATCCCGACGCAGCCCTGCAGAGAGCGCTCAGCATTGCGGATGCCATGTCGCCAGCGGTCTTGTGGTGCGATGAGATCGAAAAGGCTTTCTCTCAGGACAGCGATCCCACGACGCGCCGTCTCCTCGGGCGAGTTTTGAACTGGCTGCAGGAACGCCGATCTCAGGTTTTTTTCGTCGCGACAGCCAACGATATCCGCCAGCTGCCCTCTGAGCTCATTCGAAAAGGCCGAATTGACGAATTGTTCTTTGTCGATCTTCCAGACGAGGCGGCGCGCGAGCAGATTTTTGCCATCCATCTCAAAAAGAGACACCGCCAGCCAGAAGCATACGACTGTCGCAAACTTGCGTCAGCGAGCCAGAATTATTCCGGCGCAGAGATTGAACAGGCCATCATTGCGGCATTGTTTGCGGCTTTTGGCCACGGGCGAGAGCTGCTCCAGAGTGATATTGAAGACGCTGTCCACGATATTGTGCCGCTGTATAAGCAGCGCGAAGATGAAATCAAGCACCTCCGGGAATGGGCAACTGAACGGACACGCCAAGCCAGCCAGAACGCCAAGGTGCTGAATTATTTCCGCCGGCAGTGAGTTTTTTTCGTGGGGGAGCATTGCTCCCCCACACCCCCTGCAATGCCTTACGGCATTGCCTGTGGGTGAATGGCTGAATGTATCGTTTGTGACCACATACTCTGCCGCCGCGAACAGACGAGACGCAGTCTGCTTGTGATTGTTGCTCTGCGGGCAGAATATGCTCTGCCCCATTGTCGAAGGGGCAACAATTTCTGTCCGAAGGCAACAATGTCTGTCCCCAAAGCGATGCGGCAGCATCGCAGGGGGGTTGGGGGAACTGGTTCCCCCAAGAGCGGGCGTTGCGGGCCGGCGATTGAGGCCCGCAGAGGGGGTAGACGCGTATTGCCGCATGCGGCAATAGCGGCGCAGGGGGCGTTGCCCCCTTCAAAGCCCTGCTCTACTGCATTACTTCCTCGCTGCTTTCATTCGGGGCTTCTGCATCGGCCAGATTTTCAGCATCTTCAGCCGGCGTGTCAACTTTTGCTGCCTCGGCGGCTGGTTTCTCTGCTTCATGTTCGGCGGATTTCAGGAACTTGATGTCGACCTCTTCGCGCGTTCTGAAGCCCTCGCCCAACACTTCGTGGACGTTGCTCAGGATGACGAAGGCATTGGGATCGATGGCGCGAATTTTAGGGGACAGCTCTCTGGCATCGCTCTGACTGACAACAGCCATGAGTACTTCGCGGTCCTGGTTGGTAAACAGCCCGCGGGCATAAAGGGCCGTCACCCCCCTGTCGAGGTGGCGTATGATGAAGTCTGCGATTTCGCCATTCTTTTCGCTCATGATCATCATGCTCTTGGCGTAGTCGAACCCATAGACAATCCGGTCGAGAATGATGCTTGAGAGGTAGAGCGAAAACAGGGCGTAAGCGGCCAGGACAAGTGCGGGCACTGTCGTGGCGTTCTGGACATAGAGCACGATTGTCGCAGCAGCAATGACGAAAAAATCGACAAACATAATCGACATGCCTGGTTTAATGCCAAAGCGTTTCTTAAGGATGGCGCTGACAATTTCTGTACCCGCAGTGGTTGCCTTAAACTTAAAGACCAGGCCCAGCCCAACGCCCACAAAGACGCTGCCCAGCAGGATAAAGAAGAAAAAGTCATTCTGGAGCATGTATTGGATGGCAACGGTATTTTGGAGCTGAAGCCAGTTGAAACCGGGGATATCGCCCCGCAGCAAATCAATAAAGAAGGCATTCGTCGAGAAACCATAGAGGGTGCGAAAGGCAAATGAGCCGCCCAGCTCGCGGATTCCCCACAGAAACAGCGGGAAGTTGAGAATCCAGATGAGAGCACCCACCGACAGCGTTGGCCAGACGAAATTTATCGTCATGGAAATTCCGGTCACCCCTCCGGGGACAACAGCGGCTTCGACCATGAACACGCCAAGCCCGATGGCAGCAATGAGACTGCCCAGCGTGATCATGACATAGTCAAAGATGACTCGTTTTCGCTTTGATAACAGCAACACAAAAACTCCTTATCCTGAAAAAGCAGGGCAAAACCACCTCACCTGCGCTCACTGCCCTTCACTATCGCTATTGCCGCAAGGGGGCGATAAAAAAATGCAATGAAGGGCCACGAATTTCGTTGTATAGCGTGAGTGTGTGTGCTTAGAGCCCACCGGCTGCGCATTGGGAATGACGAGTGACCGACATTCCGGGCAGGTTATCTCCTGCGAAATGGCAAGCATTTTTCATACCACCAGTGGGGGCTCTCGGCAATCACGCCCTGCACTTTGGGAGGATACTTATGATCCATCGACTTCGTGATATTCGCTGCGCATTGGTCAGCAGCGCTGTATTGTCTGCAGGTATCGCCATCATGGCACCTCAGGCGCTTGGGCAGACGGCTGCCGCGCCGGGAACGGTCAGTGCAGAGGCATCCGGCACCGCAGCAAAGGCAGAGACGGATGCTGCCAAAATGTATGTTGACACCATGCAGTCCTACTATGACAAGGCCAAAAGCTATTCCGCAACCTTTACGCAGGACTACGAGACAGTCGATGGCATCAAGAAGACATCGACGGGTGTCGTCTGGTTTAAAAAGCCAGGATTAATGCGCTGGGACTATGAGACACCCGAATCGCGATTCCTCATCAGCGACGGAGACTTTTTCTGGTCCTGGGAGCCCGTCTACCGCCAGTACTGCAAGCAGAATCTTGCCTCCTCGCAGTTGCCCACGGCGCTGACTTTCCTCTCCGGCAAGGGAAAGATCGACGACGATTTCAACGTCAGCATCGAAAAAATTGCAGGCAATCAGATCACCCTGAAACTGCTGCCAAAGGCGCCATCCATGGCATACACGCAGATCGGTTTCGACATTCTCATGCCTTCTGCCAGGGTCTATCGCGTCACCATTCTCGACGCCATGGGCAACACCAACAGGATCACCTTCAAGTCTCCCGAAATCAATGCGAAGCTTGAAGACAGCTCCTTTCGGTTTCAGCCTCCTGCCGACGCCACCCATATTTGCGAGTAACCTTGACTTTCTAAATCCAGACCTTCGTCCGCCGCCTTTCCTCAATGGCCGGCGGTTTGCATCCGTCTTTTACTGGGCGCATCCCCGCTATCTGCTCATCGACGTCCTGGACTCGGTTAATTTTTATATCCCTCTTTTTTTCAGCCCCTTCTGACCTTCACCCCCTGCCCGGCTGTCGAATTTTATTTTTGTGGAGGAAGTTCCGGGCTTTGCGCCACCTCCCTCAGAGAGGGAGGCTTCGTTCGCATCGCTGCATTGCCGCATATGGGCATTGATTTTCGGGCCACACACTCTACACTAAGAAAGAAGTTAATGTGCCCCCCATGTCGATAGCTACAGGTGACAAGATGCATTCACACCCCGCCCCGCCTCGCTCCCACCTCCCGATGATTTCCTGTCTTTGGCGCCTCCTGGCATGTGTCGCCATCGCGGGGATAACCTTTGTGGGATGCGCCGAAGCCGACTCAAACCCCAAAACGCCGGACACCACAGACCCGGGCAAAGATCCCGATGACGGCAAGGACCCGGGCAAAGATCCCGATGACGGCAAGGACCCGGGCAAAGATCCCGA
This sequence comes from Pseudomonadota bacterium, assembly GCA_009786045.1. Lineage (GTDB taxonomy): Bacteria > Myxococcota_A > Bradymonadia > UBA4248 > UBA4248 > WQTY01. Next base: position 4,573 of record WQTY01000056.1, read on the forward strand.
TGACGGCAAGGACCCGGACAAGACATGTCAGAACGGTCTCGTACAATGCAAGGATAACATTACCCCGGAGCGCTGCGACAACAACACCTGGGTGAGCCTGGCACCCTGCCCCTCAAAGTGCGAAGCAGGCAAATGCATCACCGAAAACTCGTGCGCAACCCCCTATGCACTCCATCCCAACGACAGCATCAAAGCTTCAACCGCCACCGGCAACACCCTGCACTCAGGCAGCAACATCTGCACTGGTCCTGCCCTAAACGGGGAAGAGGCTGTCATAGAATTAAACATTCCCCAACTTGGCTACTACACCCTGCAAGTCAACACCACCCAGGCCACAGACCGCTGGGCTGTTTACCAAAAATCCATCTGCACGGACGACAGCACAGCCATTGGCGATTCCTGCCGCACTTTCCAAAAAGTGCAGTCATTCACCGAAACACGTCTGTATAACCCCGGCAAATCTTACCTCTTCATCGACAGCATACCCGCCAGCCATGGGGTCGTCTTTGAAGCAAAGTGGACGATGGCCCAGGATCAATCGGTTTCCATCTGCCGCTCTCCACACATGCCCGCCACAGGCGAACTCATCCAGCTCAAGGCTCAGGCCCAGACATTTTCAGGCAACACATCCGATGGCCAAAGCCGCTATGCCTGGAACACCTTCAGCGGCTGTTCCCAGCCTGGCACCGGCGGCCGGGAAATCGTCTATCCTTTCCGCCTCGATAAACCTACGCGCGTCCAGGCCGGTCTCAGCATCAAACCCGCTTCAGACAAGATCGACCAGGCAACCCTTGCCAGCGCCGTCTACGTGATCAGCTGCAGCGCCTCCAGCATCGCACACTGCGTCAATCAAAGCACGGGCAGCTCACTGAGCCTCGACACCCCGCTTCTCAGCGCCGGTGACTATGCGCTCATTGTCGACTCCAAAGATGCCAAAGATTTCGAATTCACACTCACGGTCTCTGGCATAACACCGTAACAGCCGCCACCCGGTACGATGCCAGAATAAACTTTATAATCGCTGTTGGCCTGATATTTGCGAGGCAACCGATGCACCCCCTCCTATCTGGAGACCCATGATTAACACAGGAGATTTAAAGATATGACGAAACCATCTGTTGCGCTCATTCTGCTTTTAGGATTAGCCGGGCTTCAAGGCTGCAACGATACGAAGGATAAAACCGTCTGGTGCACTGGAAGCTTCCACGAAGTGCACTGCCAAAACGAAAAAATCGTCCACTGCGTGGTCAAAGAAGGCAGCCGCGCCGAGATGGTCGAAAGCGAATCCTACATCTGGCACGGCATCAAGTACGTTTGCAGCGCCGACGACAAACTCCTGGCGGCCAACCACTGCAATGGCAACCTCATTCTCGACACCGATGGCGCTGCCCATGCCACGCTCTGTGGCATTAACGGCACGACATCCTGCCGCGATGGCGCACTCTTTGAGGACGACAACATGGCCTGCCTTGGAAGCAGCGCCAATGTCAAGTGCTTCCAAGACAAGTTTTTCATCGCCGGCGACAACAACGACTGGCTGCCAACCTCCCAGCGCTACATCTGCGCTGCCTCCGGCAAAGTCGGGCATTGTCAGGGCAATACGCTCGTGCACAGTGTAGGCGTTTGCGATGGATCGGGCGTCATAAGCTGTCGATACAATGGCTATAACGGCATGTCACTCGTTCGTAAGTCATGCAAGCCCGACACCACCACTTGCATAGACTTCGAAAAGAGCGGTGTTTCGTTTGCCGAGTGCTTTTACACCAGCGGTGTCCAAGAAAACTGCGGTGACATCACCACGTACGGCAAATGCAATCAGGATGTGCTCGTGATGTGCTCAAAAACCGACGCCTCAAAAGGCAAACTTTTGCACATTGATTGCGCCGTCAGCCAAAAATCGTGCCTGTTGATCGACAGTCCAGATCAAGATTACGGCTATGACTGCGCCATCGTATGTGAAGATCCGGCCGGCGCCCACTACACTGACTTTGGTGCATGCGAGAACAACATCGTCAAATTCTGCTCTCAAACCGGGGAATTCGATAGCATCGACTGCGCCGATACAACGTGCCAGTGGACAACTGACGTAATTAACAATTTTTTCTATGATTGCAGGCAATAGACAAGTATCAGTGGGTGGCATCGGAGGCGAGGCTGCCTCCCTTTGTCGATGCCAAGGAGAATGACCATGCGATGGGCAGTCATCATGGCGGGGGGCAGCGGTACACGGTTTTGGCCGCTCTCCAGCCCCGCCCGACCCAAACAGTTTTTAAAACTCCTGGGCGACACAACACCGGCAGAGGCCTGTGTCAAAAGACTCGCCCACAGCATCGATCCCCATCGCATCCTCATCGTCGCAAGTGAATCTCACCGCGCCGCACTGCACGAGGCCCTGCCCGATTTCCCGCCGGCACAAATCCTCTGGGAACCTGTGGGAAGAAATACCGCCGCCTGCATCGCCTGGGCAACAGAAGTCATCCGCGCCCAGGATCCCCAAGCCCTCATCGGCGTCTTCCCCTCCGACCACGCCATCGCCGACACCAACGCCTTCACCCAATGCCTGGCGCATGCCTACGACAACGCCGCCAAACGCATTATCCTCTTTGGCATTGTCCCAAGCCGCCCCGAAACGGGCTACGGCTACATCAAAGTCGGCCAAACCCTTGGCGAAAATCTCTTCCGCGTCGAAGCTTTCCTCGAAAAGCCTCCCCTGCTGCTGGCAGAGCAGTACCTTCTCGACGGGCACTACCTCTGGAACAGCGGCATGTTCATCTTTGATGCCCAAACGATGCACGACGAAATCCGCCTCCACCTCCCCGACCTCGCCCGCGGCATCGAAGCCATCATCGCCAGCCCAGACGACCTCGCCCATCACTTCCACCGCCTGCCGTCCATCAGCATCGACTACGGCGTCATGGAACGCACCGCACAGGCCGCCGTCATCCGTGCCGAATTCCCCTGGGACGACCTCGGCACCTGGGACGCCATCCGACGCTACCACGCGCAAGACGAGAACTGCAACGCCAGCCACGGCCAAACCCTCACCATCGACTGCCACAACACATTCTGCTACAATACCGGCGAACGCCCCATTGCCACCCTCGGCCTGCATGACATCATCGTCGTCAATACCCCCGAAGCCATCATGGTCATGGACGCAAAACACGCCCAGGATGTACGAAAAATCGTCGATGCACTTTCAAAAAACCACAGCCCGCCAACACAAAGTTAATTGAAAGGGCTGGATGGGGGCGCTATTGTCCCATTGGCCAATACGCGCCCCCGCGCTGGCTATGGCTTTGCCATACGCCCGCGCACCCTGCCTGGGTAAAGCATCGCGCGCTTTGCGCTACTGCCCGGACTCCCTCCCAACGCTCGACAGCGAGGCCCTCCCTCACGTCCATTTTAGGTATTTCAAAACTGAGAAGCGTATGAAAAAGAACAGCCATCAAGACACCGTCAGGAAACTGGGCGTACTGGAGAAAATGCTCGCCAGCGATGATGCCATCAAGGCAGTCGTTGCACGCGCCAGCAAAAAAACGCCCAACATCTCAAACCCAAATGTACGCCTCCGCCACACAGCGCGGCGCATCATTGCCTACTACTCGAACCTGTCGGCCGCAGGGGGCGCTGCAGCCACCCTGCCCGCACTGATACCAGTCGTGGGCAAGGTTTTCTCGATTTTCGGCGCAGCTGCTTCCGATGCACTCCTGACCCTGAAGTTTGAGGTCGAAATGACGCTCGCCCTCTCCTCCCTTATGGGCTACGATATTGCCGATCCCCGCGAACGGCATATGTCCATCATCCTCGCATGTGCTGCCCTCGAAAATAGCCGCTCCTCAGATGAAGACTTCCACCTGTTCGAAGTGATCGACATGGCAATGACGGAATACTCCAGCCGAAACCTGAGCAAAATGATGATCAGGTTCTTTGCACGTGCCATGATAACACTCACCGCCAAACGCTGGCTCAGGTTCTTTCCTGTCGTGGGTGCCGCAACAGGTGCCGCCATGAACAAAATTCAGACACGCAGCACAGGACTGGCCTGTTATCTGGCTCTGCGCCATCGAAAGCGCGCAGGCGAATCCTAAATTCATTCCAGCACCATCCAAGGCAACTCTCGCCTGCACCTAACATCGCAAAACCCAGGCATTTTAACGAAGGAGAAATCCCATGTCCGATCAGGCACGAACGGAGCGATGGCTGGCACGAATCCTCGAACTGTGGATTGCCAGAACTGATGCCATCCGAAAAGTATGCACCATGTGTCAAAAGGACGCTGAACACGAAGGCGAGAGTTCCTTCTTCGAGGTCGGCGAGAGGATCATTGCTTATTATGCCAGGCGAAGTGCCCTGAGTGGTGCGCTGTCCGGGACTGCTGCCAGCATTCCCAAACTGGGCGCCATTGCCGCCGTCCTGGGCACAGTTGTCATCGATAGTTTGTTCCTTCGAAAAAACGAACTCGAAATGGCCCTGTGCTTATGCCATTGGGCAGGTTTCGACATTGAGGCCCCCAGAGATCAGCAGCTTGCCATGGCGCTTGCGAGTCTCACAGCGCACGAGATCGATTCGGGCGACTGCCATGCCCTTGCGCAAACCCTGGGCGTTGCCATGTGGGACTACTCCGGGCGTCAGCTACTCAAGCTCGGCGCCACGGCCCTGTCTAAGGTGTGGCTTTCCAGGCGAGGCTTTTCAGCATGGAAAGGCCTTGCGAGCATGGGCATTGGTGCGACTGTCAACCGCATCGAAACCGAACGGATCGGGCGTCGATGCCTGGTTGCGTTAAGCACCCGCCGACGCAACGCCTAATCTCTATGCTTTTTTATGTGGGGGAGCCAGCTCCCCCACTCCCCCTGCAATGCT
>WQTY01000057.1 GCA_009786045.1 Pseudomonadota bacterium
TGCTTCCTGGAATCTGCACCATTTCGACGCCGCGACCCTGCCGTCAGTGATAAGGCGAGTGCGATAGCGGCGCAGGGGGCGCGGCCCCCACAAAAACGTCATGCGAACCCAGTAGGGGCGACCGTCCCTGGTGCCCGTTTACCACCATCCCCGGTCGTCCGATTGCCAGACAGGCGCCCTATTGCCGTTTGTCCAGAAGGTGTGCTACAAGCTTGCGTGTGGTGCAGTACCTGGGGGGCGAGCTTTAGATAGCCTTTCTTTGGAGGAGATATGACGCAAAACACAAGCGCGTGGCGAAACGATGCGTTGGCGAAGGTCACGGGCAAGGCAAAGTATGCCGATGACTACAAATTCTACGAGATGCTGCACGTTGTGCCGGTTTATACGGAAGAGGTGAGCGCCGAAGTTTTGGCCATCCATACCGATGAAGCAGCTCGCATGCCCGGTGTCGTTCGCGTGGTCACATATCGCGATGTGCCCGGCAAAGTGAATTTTGGGCAAATTCAGAAAGACTATCAAATTTTGGCCTCCGATCGGATCCGCATGCATGGGGACGTCGTGGCGCTGGTTGTCGCCCAGACGCGCGCTCAGGCACTGGCTGCCGCTGCCTGCGTCAAAGTTGACTGCAAGCCCCTGCCGGCGATCTTCGACCCGGAAGAAGGGTATAAGGATAACTTCCTCATCCATCCCGACAAAGGCACGAACCTTATCAACCATCACGCGGTTCGTACGGGCAATGCCCAGGAAGCCTTCAAATCCTGCGATTTTGTGCTCGAAGAGATATTTACAACCCAGCATCAGGAGCACGCCTATATCGAGCCGGAATCGAGCGTTGCCGTTCCGGACGATGACGGTGTCATCCGCATCTACGGCTCAATGCAGCATCCATTCGTGGCGCGGCGCTTCACGGCCTGTTTGCTGGGCGAGCCCTTTTCGAACATCGAAGTCTTCACCATCGCTGTGGGCGGGGGATTTGGGGGAAAGGACGACACAGCAGCTCTGGTTGCCGCCCGTGCGGCGCTCTGCGCCAGGCTCACGAATCGTCCTTGCAAGCTCACCTATGATCGCGAATGGTCCATGCGCGAGAGCTACAAACGCCACGCCTACAAAGTCTATTACAAGATGGGCTTCAGCGGCAGCGGCCTCATCCAGGCCTGCGATGTCACCATTTTTGCCGATGGCGGCGCCTATTGTTCCGTCACCCCGTGGGTAACCTGGCGATCGACCGTGCAATGCTGCGGCCCCTATTGCGTCCCCAATGTCCATTGCGACACCTACGGCGTACACACCAACAATATCTTTACCGGTGCGTTCCGCGGCTTCGGCTCGCCGCAGATGAACTTCATCGTCGAGCAGATGGTCGAAAAGGCTGCCCAGACGCTGGGCATGGACGAAATCGAATTCCGCCGCCTCAACATGGTCAAACAGGGCAGCACGACCATCACCCAGCAAAAGCTCGATGGCCATACGGTCAGCATGGCAGAGGTTCTCGACACGACGCTTGCCAAAATCGACTATTACGAAAAGCGCAAACGCAACACATATGGCGTGCTGAACGAGACCGGCGAGTACTATGCAGTGGGCCTGGCCATGAGCTACCGCGGCATGAGTCTGGGGGCCGAGGGCATTGATATCTGCGCAGCCATTATCAACGCTCAGTACGACGGGTCGATACTTATCGAAACGGGCATCCACGAAAATGGCCAGGGCTCAGAGGCTGCCATGATTCTGATGGCAGCCGAATGCCTTGGCGTCTGCAAAGATCGTATCCGCTATCGCCGCTCCTCGACTTCAAGCATCCCCGACTCCGGTACAACCGTCGCCTCCCGCGGCACCCTCATGGGAACCAGTGCCATTGTCCTGGCCTGCAACAAGCTCAAAGAACAAATGGCACGCGTCCTGAGTGAATCCCTCAAGTGCCAGCCCAAAGAGGTTCGCTTCGAAAACGACGGCCTCTGCGGGCCGAATCACACCATCACCTGGGACGAAGCTGTCTGGACAATGTTCCTGCGCCAGGAACACCCCTATGCCATGGCCACTTTCCAGGCACCCGAAGTGAGCTGGGACGAAGAAACCGGACACGGCAACGCCTACTTTACCTGGGTCTATGGCTGCCAGGCCGTCGAAATTGCCATTCAGCCCAAGACCGGGAAAATCCGGCTCCTTAGCGCAGCTGCCACGCACGACGTCGGCAAAGCCGTCAATCCGCCGTTCGTCCTGGGCCAAATCTACGGCGGCATGGCTCAGGGCTACGGCTACGCCACCATGGAAGATCTCGGCATTAAAAACGGCAAAGTCACCAACCTCAATCTTGGCAAGTACAAAATCCCCAAAGCCACCGATGTACCCGACTTCATCGTCACCATCGTCGAGAATCCGGATCCCCTTTCCAAGTCGCACGCCAAGGGTATCGGCGAACCCGCCCTGGAACTGATGGCACCGGCCGTCGCCAACGCCGTCTTCCATGCCACTGGGCAGCGCTGTCAATCTCTGCCTGTCACGGTCACGCCCCAGAGCTAAGCCCCAAACGCAGCATCACGCAAGGAATACGCCATGGAAATCACGATAAACGGAACAAAACACATCATCGACGATGCTCGCCAGGACGAAGCATTGCTCGAATTTCTGCGCGAAGACCTCAATCTGACAGGCACGAAAAATGGCTGTAACGTCGGCGTATGCGGCGCCTGCGTCGTTCTCATCGACGACAAGCCCATGCGCGCCTGCCGCCGGCAGCTCAAACACGCCGCCGGCAAAAACGTCCTCACCGTCGAAGGACTGAGCCAAAACGACACCCTCCATCCCATCCAGCAAGCCTTCCTCGACAAGGCCGCCGTGCAATGCGGCTACTGCATCCCCGGCATGCTGCTGAGCGGCCACGCCCTCCTGATGCAAAACCAGCAGCCCAGCCGCGACGACATCCGAAAGGCCATCAACAATAACCTGTGCCGCTGCACGGGTTATGTCCAAATCGTCGACGCCATCGAAGCGGCTGCCCCCCATTACGCCAAAAACGAGTAGGGGCGAATAATTTCCTAAAACATGAAAAGCGACGCACCTTCATTTGCCACATCCACGGCCCACCCTTCCCAACATGGACCGCTCACAACGACGAAAACCGGCATGGTGCGTCGGTTCTCCCTCATCGTGCGCCTCTTTTTTCAATGGATCTATGCGCGCGTTGCTTATGAACCTTCTCAGGTTCAGGATGTCCTGTCGATCCCCAAAGACGAAAGCATCGTCTACCTTATCAACACCGAAAACAAGCACGACTTCCTCTACCTCAATTACCTGTGCCTGAAAACGGGCATGCCTCTGGCCTGCATCTCCAATGGCAAAAGCAAACAGCGCTTTGCCTCATTATGGCACAGACTTCGCACGCTCTTCCAACGCAGACTCGCCCCAAATGACACCCAGCCTGTCCTCGCGGCTGTCCAAAATCATCGCCCGATTCTGCTCTTCCTCAACCAGTATGGCCGCAATGAGCAACAGAAGCTGGCCCACACGGAAAAGATCCTCGAAGAGATTCGCCAGCTTTGCGCTTCTGCGCCCCAGTTGCGTGTCCACCTTTTGCCCGTTGGCATTATCTGGGAGCGCCGGGCCGAGAATTACAAGAGCACCCTCCTGCACGAAATCTATGGCACGCCTACGCGCCCAAGCGCCATGCGACGCACCCTGTCGGTGATCTTCGGCCCCTTCCGGCTATTTTTCAAAATCGGACGCCCTCTCTGCATTATCCATCACCTGCCGCTGGAAGCCAATGCCGTCGCTTCGGGCACAGCCCTGCGACATGCGCTCAGCGACGATATTGATCGCATGCATCAGCAGGTGAATGGCCCCAAAGTCAAACCCCACCAGCTTTTGATCCGCGAGATCGTCGAAAGCGAATCCTTTCTTAACGAGCTCTATCCCATCGTCCAGGAAACCGGACAACCCAAGGAAGCGCTCGTACTTGAGGCACGCGCCATCCTTGAAAAATCCTCTGCCAGATTCTCCCTGCTTGTCTGCAAACTTCTCTCAACCATCCTCAACCCCTTGTGGAGCCTCATCTACGATGGTCTCTACGTCGACCTTGATAAACTCAATGACCTGCGCGAACTTTCCAAAACGCACCGGCTGATCTTCATCCCAAGCCACAGGAGCCACGTTGATTACCTCGTTCTCAGCGCCTTGCTGTATCAGCACGGGGTCCTGCCTCCCCACATCGCCGCCGGCGAGAATCTGAATTTTTTCCCAATTGGCAAGATCCTGCGCATGGGAGGGGCTTTTTTCATCAAGCGAAGTTTTCGCGGCGAAAAGCTCTACACGCTTTGCCTGAAACACTACATTGGCAAGGTCTTAGCCGAGGGCTATCCCGTGGAATTCTTTATTGAGGGAGGACGTTCCCGCACAGGACAAATGCTTCAGCCCAAATATGGCATCCTTCGCATGATCGCACAGTCCATCGTGGCGAATCCGCATATGCCTGTCAAAATCATCCCCTGTGCCATCACCTACGAAAAAGTCATTGAGGATATGGCCTACAAAAACGAACAGGAAGGTGGAAAAAAGCATCGGGAAAATGTGACGGGGCTCATCCGAACGACAAAACTCCTCATCAGCAAATACGGTCAAATCTACGTCTCATTTGCCGATCCCATTGATTTCAATGCGGCGCTCAAAGCACCAGGCAATCTCACCGGAGATGCGCTCGAAGCCGCCTTCACGCACAACATTGATGTCCTGGCCAGGGAGATCATCCAACACATCAATCGCGCCTCGACCATCACAACGAGCGCACTGTTGAGCGTGGCTCTCTTAAATGCTCAAAGCAGCACCCTCTCTCTCGACGAACTTCTGCTGAGCTCGGCTTTTTTTCTCAAAGTCCTGGTCGATCGAAATGCCCTCATATCCCCCGTCCTGAAACTTGGCCTGGCGGCGCATCGCGCCTCCATACACGCACTGCCTGCGATTACCGATGCCGAAGTTCCAGCCGATCCCGACTTGCCATCCAGCTTCTTCCCTTCGCAGATTGCGTCTGTCGCAACGATGCTGCGCGAGCCTGTCCTCAAGACGATCAAACTCTTCGAAAAGAACGGGTGCATCCGCCAGGTTCATACGACTGAACCCATTACCCTTGAGGTCGCCCGCTCGGGGAGGCTTCAGATGGCATTTTACAAGAACTCGCTTTTCTTCGCGATCATCGACGAGATTTATTTCGCCATGGCGCTGATGACGCTGCCCGAAACAAACAGAACGGAGATAAACGTAAGAACACGTTTCATTGAGATTGTCGATCTCTTCGCCATCGAGTTCAGTTTATCATCTCCCCAGACGCTGTTCGACGAAACCTTCGAGCGATTCCAATTGCGCCTCTGGCTTGAGGAGAATACCAATAAAGCGGATGTGGCTGAAGAGGACGCGTTCGACCTGCCCCTCACACAATACTTCGGTCACAGACCAGAACCACTCACTGTCCTTCCAAATGCCGCCTCTGCCATCGCCGAGCTCTCGCGGTGTTTTTCGCATCACATGATGAGCTATCTGACGGTGTTCGAAGCCTTCCAAACCCTCGAAGGCAGTCTTGCAGAATCCGCCCTGCTGGATCGCATCATGCACCAAACCAAAGCTGATACCGCCCATGCGCCGATTATCCTCGCCGAATCCCGTTCACGGGTAACCTACGCCAACGCCATATCGAGGCTGATACAATATGGCTACTTCGAAGTATCCTACGGCGGATCCACGCGCAAACCCGTTAAGCTGCTGACAAAAGTGCGCGAGCTTGAATACAGCCACGTGCAGCTTTTATCTGACTTTCGGGATTATCTTGGCATATAGGAACAACATGACCGAAACAGCACACGATTTATTCGAGATCAGAACGATGTCGCGCCATCTGCGGCACGGAGAGTATGAGGCTTTCCGCCAGGCACTGGGCAGCGCATCGTACAGCTTTTTGCCGCACTTCGAGCTGCTTAAGGACGAACAATGGGAAGCACTTTTGATGTGCTGGATAGAGATCGGCAACATTGAAGCCCCGGCAGACGAAGTCGAAGCACTCGTCATGTCGCGGCTTGCCGATGGCCTGATGGAACAATCGGCCTATGACGCCGCCTGGGTCGTGCTGGGCCTTTTGCGCGACTCTTCAAAGGCGAAGAAAAAACGTGCGAAGTGCTTTGAAGCATTGATGGCAGCCCTTGTCGAGGGTGATTCACTCTATCAAAATGGTCCGATCGATCTCTACCACGAGCGCTGTATTCGATTCTTTGAGCAGCACCCGGAAATAGAGGGCGGGGAACTGTGCACAGCACGACTTCGGTATGAGGCGGATGGGGAACTGCCCGAGTGTGAGGCGACTTGGCCCATTTTTGAGGCTATCCGAGTGGTCGATCCATGTTTTGAAAACCCCTCCTGCTCACCTCAGTGCATGCGCGAAACCTGTGAGGACAAGGTTCGTGCTTTGGCAGAAGACAACTCGAAAATTGCCCGCGAGGTTCGGCTAAAGTACGCCTTTGGCACAGAAGATTGGCCCATGGCCTTGCAATTGGCAAAAGATCTGGCCAGGTATGAATCATGTGACAGCTCTCACGCCTGGCTTGTGTGGCTGTTAGAGGGGCTGCTTAATAGCGCCCAACAACTTGAACTGTCTGTCATGGTAGCCTGGAGCGAAGAACAGTGGAATATGTTTGACCAGCCCAACGATTGGGAAACACGGGTCAAGGCTCTGGCAAAAGACTGGGAGGTGTACTACGCGATTAGCACAGCATGCTATTGGGAAGCAGACGAGAACTTTGATCTTACTGAAGTACTTAACGAAGAATTTCAGCGTTTGGAGGTTTCAAAAAACGCCAACTACGTGTTGCCTGTGAGCCGTGCCATTCGCGCAGCCCTTGCCTGTGATTGGCAAGAAGTCAATTTGCTGGTTGATGCCCTCCCTGAGCCATGGCCAACGCATTACGTGACTTTCGCTCTGAAGCTTCAGGCCTGTCAGGATGATAGCCGTACCTATCTGATACAGCTCAAAGAGGCCTTACGAAGCTGCCCTTGTGCAACTTTCGATGCCTGCATGGCTGAATGTGAAGAAGCGGAAATCGGAGATCGCCTTGAGGCCTTCGAACGGTTGCTGCAGAATCACGGCACCCATTTGTATTTCCTGACCCCCTCTGTCACCAGAGAACTCTATGACAAGATGTCGGAGGCCAGCCGAACAAAAGCCAGGCCTATTTTGGAGAGTTATGTTTGGAGCCTTCAAAACAATGACCCCGAAGAAAACGTCACAACAGACCCATCCTCACCAAAGCCTGGTTCGACACAACCAAACCCACAGCCCGCATCCTCCCCCTCTGCGTTGAAACAAACCTTCATCATCGCACTCATCATTGCCGCCATTCTGGGTGTGGCATACTATTTCATGCGCTGATAGAATCATGATGAGGCGCTGAACCCTCAACCCACAAGCGATACGAAGTATCGCAGGGGGTGTGGGAACCCCCTGGCAGCTTCGCTGGCATCCCCCGCTTTGGGGGAGCAGTTCCCCCACAAAAAACTTCGGAAATAAAGATGATCAAAATCAGGAATTTTAAAGAAATCCCCTACGACGAACTCGAAGCGCTGAATCTGGAGGCCAAGTCGGAGATCCAAAATCACGTCCCCGATGATGTTTTGCGCGAAAAATATTTGCGCTACCTGCATGACGAGCACCAGCTCAAAGCCGTCACCCTGTGCTTCTCAGATCTTGAGGGTCGCTTCCACATGCTGGACTATGACAAAAAGTACCTCATGAAGTCCTACAACAACCTGACCTTCGATGGATCTTCCATCCACGGGTTTGCGCAGCAGAGGGAAAGCGATTTGCGCCTCGAAATCGACTGGGGAAGCTTTCGCTGGCTTCCCAGCGATATCTTTGGCCCTGGCAAGGTCATGGTTTTTGGGTTGGTGCAGGACGGCAACGGCCTGGCACACACAGGCGATACCCGAAGCCTCCTGAAGTACTACTCCCGGGCAATGGTCGACAAGGGATACGAAGCACGCATCGCTTTCGAGGTCGAGGGTTTCCTGTTCAAGGGCACGGATGCCGAGCAACGCTTTCAGGCAGATCGCGGGTTTGAGTATGTTTCCGATGGCGGATACTTCCATACCCTGCCCAACACGCCGCTCAAGCTCTTCATCGACCACTTCGCCGAAGCGCAGCGCGCACTTGGCTTCGAAAACGAGAAAGATCACCCCGAAGTTGCCCCCTCTCAATTTGAGCTCAACTACCGCAGTACTGAGGCCCTGGTGGGATGCGATCAGGTTCAGCTCTACAAGCTTCTGGCACGGCAAATTGCCGCCATGAACGGCCTGACTGCCTCCTTCCTGCCAAAACCCGTCACGAAGGTTAACGGTTCGGGAATGCACGCCAACATGTCAGTCATGAAAGACGGCAGAAACCTGATGTATGATGCCAATGGCCCCTGTCTGCTGTCAGAATTTGGCTGGAACGTCGTTGATAAGCTGCTTTATCACGCCCGCGATTTCTGCCTCATCGCCAACAGCTCGGTTAACAGCTACCGCCGCCTCGACCCCAGCTTCGAAGCACCCAACGCCATTCGCGTCGCCTCCAACGATCGCACCGCCATCATTCGTCTCCCCAAGGGGAACGAAAAAACCTCGCGCCTCGAACTGCGCAGCGTAGCCCCCGATGCCAATCCTTACCTCCTCGTCTACACCATGCTGCGGATAGCGATGGAGGATTTCCCCAAAATATCTCCCGAAGCACGGCACTGCGACGCCAACCGTCTGCCCGAAAATATCTACGACGCCATAAATGACTTTGCATGCTCCGAATCCATGCTCACCCTCCTTGGGGCCGACCTGCATGCCAAGTTCCTCTCGCTCAAATGCGCCATCGCCAATCGCTCTCCCAAAATGCTTGGAACTCGCATCAAGCGCGGCGAAATCGTCTTCCACCACGAGGTCACCAATCAGTTTTTATGGACGGATTTCTAGGTTCGAAAGGATTCGCGCCATCGGATAGGATGGCGCAAAGTGTGCCTCACACTACGAATCTCTATCCAAAACCCGCACAACTTTCCGACAGATAATAAGTGACTCCCATGGCAAACGATCCTTCCCGTTCTCGTCATTCGCACGACAATGCTTACGATGACGGGTATGAACAATCTTACGGCAAAGATGATCTGCATGACCCGCGTGCGCAGCAATGCAAGTGCGATACGGACGAGTTGGAGCGGGAGTACAGGAAATCCCAATTGCTGGATGAATTTCAGCAGGAGCGCGATCTCATCATCGTCTCCATACAGTCTGCCCTGAAAACGAACCAATACGGAGATGCCTACGCACTCGTTGAACGTTATCGTACCGT
>WQTY01000058.1 GCA_009786045.1 Pseudomonadota bacterium
AAGCCGATGGAAGCCATCGACAGCATCAAGATCGTCCAGGTCGACGGTCTGAAAACCTCTGGCGGGGACAGCGGCGGCGAACTCCCGGCTTCCGGCAGCGGCAACCTGGTCGATCAGGCAACCAATGCCATGCTGCGCTATCGCACACAACAGCCGCTGATCGACAGCCTGCTGAGCGAAATCGGCATCAAAGGCAATTCACTGTCCGGTATGACCGAAAGCCTGATCGATACCGTAAAATCCGCTTCAGAAACAGCCGCTTCATCCAAGTCATAGGATCGGGTTCTTTTTTCGTGGGGGAACTGCTCCCCCCTGGCCAAACACAAAAAATGCGGTGGCGTATTCGGCCAGAAAGCCGAATAGCCACCGCCGCAGCCCGTATTCGCCCATTCATGGGCGAATAGGGCGCGCCAGCAAAATAAAAAGAAACACCCTGGGCGGGCCAAAACCGACGGTCCAACGGCAACACTTTTTGCCCCAAAGCGATACGAAGTATCGCAGGGGGGTTGGGGGAGCTGGCTCCCCCAAAGACGGCGAAAACTTGCCTCCCGGCGAGTCGCACCGTAGAAGAAATGCGGATGGGTGATACAGGGACGGCATCGGGCAGGACAATTATCCCAGGGAGAGGGAAGGCATGAAAGGCCTTGAAAGCATGAACTTGGACGACTCGTTGACGGAGGCCCTGGCGGCAGACGAGGACGCGGCGGAAGAGGCACAGAGAGACGGGGCGCTGCAGGCGAATGAAGCGCGGATGCAGGCGAGTTTTTCGCAAGTCCTCAGGGTTAAGGGCAGGGCCATGACCGATGCGCTCATGACGATTGCCGGCACGCGGCAGCGCTCGGGGCGCCTTTGGCTCATGTTTCTTGCCACCAGCATCGTCATTGTGTTGCTTCTTGTCCAGGTCTATTATCGCCATCGCGAGCTTAATCTTGGTTATGCGCTCAGTGCTGCCATTGCAGATCGCGAGGCACTGCTTGAAGATAACCGAAAACTGCGCATTGAACTTCGCATTCTGAGCTCGCGTGAACGGCTTGCGCCTCTGGCCATGCGTCAGCTTGGCATGGTCACCCTCAAGCCGGAGCAGATTCTGTTTGTGACCAAACCCAGGCGTGATGCCGATACCCCCACACCTCGCGGTACGCGCCGCCAGGATGGTCTGGATAACGTCAAATTGATTGTGGAGGACTGAGCCATGGAGACCCAGGTCAGGGATGACGCCAGGGCACGGGCGCGCAAAGATCGCGGTGCGCGCTGGAGGCTGATCGTCATCGGGGTGCTTTTTTTGGGTTTGTATGTTGTCATCGGGGTGCATATCTACCGCCTCCAAACGCAGGAAATGCATCTTCGGGAGCGTGCCGAACGGCAAAGCACCGGGCGGATAACATTGGGGGCCGGCGGAGAGAATCATCTGGATGGGCATCGCGGCTACATCTACGACAGGCATGGGTTTGAACTTGCCATCAGCGTTGAGACACCAAGCATTTTCGTCCACCCGCACCAGATTGAAGACAAACAGTCTGCGGCCATTGCCCTGAGTCAGGCACTGCAAACCGATCTCGGCGAGATTCGGCAAAAACTTGCTTCGAAATCGCCTTTTGTGTGGCTTGAACGAAAAACGACACCGGAGAAAGGGGCAGCCGCCAAGGCGCTGCACATTCGGGGCGTCGGCACCAAGCGCGAAAGCAAGCGTTACTACCCCGGCCAGGAGCTTGCCGGGCAGATCATCGGTTTTGTGGGGCTGGACAACGTGGGCCTGGAGGGGCTCGAATCTACCTATGACCAGTACCTTCGGGGCGATGTCATGCGAATCCAGGGGGTGAGGGATGCACGCGGACGCGTCATCCTTACCACAGACTCTCCCCGGCTCAACGCCCTGGAGGGGAGCTCCATCACGCTGACGCTCGATCAATACATCCAGAAGGTGACAGAAAATGCGCTGGAGCGAGTGGCGCGCCACCACGATGCCAAAGCGGCCATGGCCATCGTCATGGACCCACGCACAGGCGAAATCCTCGCGATGGCCAACTGGCCAAGGTTTAATCCAAACCGATTTCGAGATTATCACAAAGACAACATGCGCAATCGCACGGTGCTGGATGCCTACGAGCCCGGAAGCACGATGAAAGTCTTTACCTATGCGGCCGCCATCGACGCCAAGCGCATTCGTCCCGGCGATCCCATCTCCCAGGAACGAGGCAAACTCCGCATCGGCTCAGCAACCATCTCCGACACGCACACCATCGCCGACATGACGGCCGAAACAGTCGTTGTCCAGTCATCGAACATCGGCGCCTACCATCTGGCCCAAAAAGTAGGACGCGAGGGATTCCACAATTATCTTCGAAAATTCGGTTTTGGGCAGAGAACGGGCATCAACATCGCGGGTGAGTCGGCGGGAATCCTCACCGAACCAAGGCGATGGGCTGAAATCCAGTTTGCCAACATTGCCTTTGGGCACGGCATCAGTGTCTCGCCCATTCAGATGGCCGTTGCCGTCTCGGCCATCGCCAATGACGGCAAACGGATGCAGCCCTGGCTCATTCGCGAGATCCGCGACCATCATGGCAATATCATCCTCCAAAACGGCCCCGTCGAACAAGATCAGGTGGTCTCGCCTGCCACGGCGGTTACCGTCCGGCAGGCCATGGAGCGAGTGACAACAGAGGGGACGGGGCTGCGCGCCTGGGTGGCAGGCTATCGTGTGGGCGGAAAAACGGGGACTGCACAAAAAGTCGATCCGAGAACACGCGCCTATGGCAACAAATACATGGGGAATTTCGTAGGCATCGCCCCCATTCACAATCCAGACATCGTCGTCGTCGTGCTCATCGACGAACCCAAGCGAGGCCATACCGGCGGACTCGTGGCCGCACCCGTCTTTTCAGAAATCGTCACCCAGGTTCTGCCCTACCGAGGCGTCTTCCCGGAGAGCGTCATGAGCGGCAAACTCGATCCTTTCGAGCTCCAGGCACTGTCTAATCTCCCCACCCACAACACACTGCACGCGCGCGAGGATCTCGAAGAAACAACCCACTGGAACGGTCAGCCAACCTGCCACCATGACATCCAGGTGCCGGACTTCATCGGTCTGTCATCCTCCGCAGCACTCAGGCTCGCCACGCAATTCTGCCTCGCCATCGACCTGCAGGGCTACGGCTTTGTCTCCAGCCAATGGCCCGAACGCGGAACCCGCGCCACGCCAAACTCGCGCATCGAACTCGCCCTGCAGCCGCGCTACCAAACGCTCAAATAAACACAGAGAACCAACATGATCACTGTCGGAAGCTATATCCATCGAGCCGAACTGGAAGACGTCTTTTGGCGCTGGCTGCACGGTCAGGTCAAAGCAGATGACCCGGAACGCGTCACCAAACTCATCCACTTTAACAATATATATGTGAACCGCTACCTCGGACTCTGGGCAAAGCAGCTCTTCTCAGCCCTCGCAGGCTCCCGGCCCGTCGAAGTGCCCATCCAAACAAAAGCAGAACTCAAAGACGCCCTCGTCAGCTACCCGCACTACCACGACGAACACATTGATGAGCTCATGCGAGACTACCTCGCAAGACGCGAATGTTTTTTTATCGAAACCCCCATCCATGGAAAACTCTACTTCGCAGGCTGCGGCGACCAGCACCGGCTCGTCGGTTCCCAGCGCATCAAACGCGCCCGGCGTCTGGCCGAAAAATCCGCCCGGCGCATCATCGACATGATCTTCAGCGCCATTAAACGCCGCGCTGAACACTATGCCGACATGCGCGCCACACAGCTCGGCATCCCGCGCACGCAGCTCCTCACAAGCAAGTCCGAAATGATCCACGAGTTTGAGCGCGCCGAAGAACGCATCGTCCAGGATATGCGCGAAGGCATCCATTTGCCAAAAATCAGCGCACCCAGCATCAACGACGTCGCCGGACTAAAGGTCATCATCGAACCCGGTGACGAAAAAAAACTCTTCCACTACCTCGAAACGCGAACCCGATGCGACATCTTCGAAGTCGAACCCCACCGCGGCGAAAACTACAACGCCACCAATCTCGTCATCCGCGCCAGACCACAAAAAAATATCCTCATACGTGAACCCATCGATCCACGACTCATCCGAAGCATGCAAAACCGCGGCGTCTGGAAAGGCGATGTTCAGAAAGAATTCGAAAACTTCGTCCTTAGCGGCGAAGACGAAGTCTATATCGAAATCATCTATGCCTCCTTCAAAGACCTGCTCGAATCCGAAATCGGAAAATCCATGCACGAAACACGCATCACCACCCAGCGCAATAAACAGGAATACACCGGACAACTCGCCAAAAATATCGAATATATCGTCCAGTATATCTTCGAATTTGCCTCATACCCAAGCGCAGAGCTCAAAGAATGCGCCATCAAGGTATGGACGCACTACCTCCCGGATTACTTCAACGAAGTGTTGAAAAATCTCTACCGTATCGAAGATCCCGTCAAATTCTACGATTAACTTCTGCGGTTCTTTTTTCTGCGCGCCCTATTTGGCCTGTGGCCAAATACGGGCTGCGGCGTCCGCTATTTGGCCCACAAGGCCAAATACGCGTACGCATCATATTGGCTGTCAACACGCCTGGACTGTCTCAGCGAGAGCATTTTCACTGCCTCATCCTTACCATTGACGAATTGACTGTTGGCATATAAAATGCAAAGATTCCCAACAGTCCAAACTCAAAGGCGTTAGTTTGACGTTTTGTGGGTGACATGAACAACAACACTGTGTGTAAGGAAGTGAAAATGATGAAGTCGAAATCAGTATTTGCTGCACTGGTAGCTTTGGCGTTTGCCTCGGTCTCGTGTGCTTTCTTTTCCAGCTCACCGGATGCTTATACAAGCGCAGGATATCAGGAATCCTACCAGGAGCCCTATTACGGAGAACAAACAGTTGTGACGAGTTCCGCCGGTGGAACCTACGGCGTGGCAGAGGCCGGACCGTACGGATCTTCGGCTACCGTCGTCGGCCCCGATGGCGAAGTGATCAGCGTCTCAGTCTCCATAAGCGGTACAGGCATGATGGACACTCAGATATACGACAGCGGCTTCCAGCAGCAGACAGTCGTCACTCACCATGGCGGCGGCGGTCATCAGCATGGCGGTGGCGGTGGCGGTGGCCGCGGTGGGTGCTATGCCATGGGCATCGTCGATTTTGGCAAGTACTACGACACCATGAAAGCAAAGAGTTTTGACGAGCACAAAGTCGATCTGGCCAAAATGAGCGCCAAATCGGGCGCCTGCTTCAGCACAGACCAAATCGTCAAACTTCTTGGACTGCTCACTTTCGACAACAAAAAAGAAGAAATGGCCGTCATCCTGTATCCCATCACCTCCGATAAACAGAACTGGTTTCAGCTCTCAAACGCCTTTACTCACCAAATGCACTGGCAAAATGTTGTAGAGCAGACAGTCGGCGATTAGCCCATTGCAAAGTGTGGCAGCTTGCTTTTTAAAAATGCCACACCCCCGACTGAAGATGGCACATGATGTGCCATCTTTTTTTTGTCGCATGCCAGGCATAATCCAATGTGTTGGCACACAAGATGCGTCTTTTTCTACAGAATTGGACTCAACCCGAAAATTACTATAACGACTATTCTTTCAAAAATCCGCCAGACAACCATCGACAAATAATTCACGCCAAAAACAAGTGCCCTCAAACCACATATGTGCTATTCCTTCTTGGGACTTGTCCTTAAGTCATGTGTTTTTGATCTTATCTGTATGGTTTCAACACACCGATGGGAGGAAGTTCAATGCGATCTAAATCTGTTTTTTGGGCGACGTTTTGCCTGGTTTCCGCCCTTGGCAGCAGCTTTTTTTCGACGTCCAAAGCGGTAGCGCAGCCAGCACCCCAGGGGCCATGTCGAAGTTTGGATCAGGCCAGTTTCGATGCCCACTACGCGCTCATATCCGGTCAAACGTTAGACCGTTACAGGGTCGACATGGCCATGTTTTTCAGGCGCACGAATCACTGCCTCTCCGTCGAACAAATAGCCCAAATACTCTCCACAATCGAAAAAACTTCTGACAGAATAGATCTAGCCGCCAACTTACACTTTGTTGCCAAGGATCCAGAAAACTTACCCGAGCTCAGGCGAGTCTTTGCTTCCGACGCAGACTGGTCGCAGGCTCAGAGAATGATGGCGCAAAGGCAGGAGAATGCTCAGAAATCCGAAGCTCGAAGGCAGGAAAGGACTCAGGAACTCGAAGCTCGAAGGCAGGAAAGGACTCAGGAACTCGAAGCTCGAAGGCAGGAAAGGACTCAGGAGAACGAAGCTCGAAGGCAGGAGAACGAAGCTCGAAGGCAGGAGAACGAAGCTCGAAGGCAGGAGAACGCTCAAAGGTTTGAAGCTCGCGGCGTACAAAACGCATCTCAGGGCGCAAGCAGAAATACCAATACGAACCAAAGACTATGCACTTTCATGGCGCACAGCTCGTTCAGAACTGACTTCCTGGAGGCTTTGGAGGCAACCTCACGCGAAGCCAGACTCGCCGCGTTGTCATCGCTTGTGACTTCAAGCACTTGTCTTTCTTTCAATCAAATTGCCAAAGTTCTCGAACTGTTTGGAGCAGAGCAAGACAAAATTAACGCTGCCGTTATCTTGTATCCGACGATAGCCAACCAAAATACGTGGCGGCAGCTCCAAAGCAGTTTTGCGCCAAGTCCATCTTGGGCGGAGGTTCTTGAGCGAGGAGTACAAAACACAGGCAGAAATCCCAACACGAACCAAACACGATGTGAACCCATGGATGCCAGATCGTTCAAAACTAGCTTCCTGGAGGCTTTGGAGATGACTTCAAGCGATGTCAGACCCGCCATGTTGTCATCGCTTGTGGCTTCAAACACTTGTCTTTCCGTTGGACAAATTACTCAAACTCTCAAACTGTTAGAAACAGAACGTGACAAAATTAACGCTGCCGTTATCTTATATCCGACGGTAGCCCGCCCACAGATGTGGTCGCAAATTCAGAGTAGCTTTGCGCCCAGTCCATCCTGGGCGGAGGTTCTGCAAAAGACATCCGGCCAATAGTCTGTGACAGGGTCTGCCTGCCGCTTGCGGCAGCCCTGCACATAAAAGGCGCGGCGTATCTGCGCTTCGCCAGATAGCCGCGCCCGCACCGCGTATTGCCCGGCCTCACAGGCCGGGCAATAGCGGGCGCCTCTAATTGCAAAACCTCCAAAAGATTGAGCTTTGAGCTTGAGCTTGAGCTCGTAGCTAGTAGCTAATAGTTGAGATTCAAAAGCCAACGCCTCATTCAAGCGATTCGCCTGTATGTTCTTACGATTGCATTGACAATTTCCACAAAATGGGATAGGTGCGCGCGTCCCATTGGCGAGTGTGTTCGGCGGATGCCGGCATGCCGATGGGTGGCCTTTGTAGCCGTGACAATGATCTTATTTTAGTTGGGTGTTTTCATGTCTTTCGAACACGAGATGGAGAGTTTTGAGGCGTTGCTTGCCGAGTACGAGAAGGATCAGACTTCCGTACGCGAGGGCGAAATTGTGAGCGGCCGCGTGGTAGACTTCGTGGGTGACTTTGTCGTTGTCGACATTGGTTTTAAGTCTGAGGGCCAGGTGTCGAAGTCTGAGTTCGTCGCACCCGATGGTTCGTTTAATGTCCAGATCGGCGACATGGTCGATGTTCTGATCGAAGCGACTGAGAACGAGAACGGTCTGTGTGTTCTGAGCAAGAAGGAAGCCGACAAGCTCATGATTTGGGAAGAGATTTCCAAGATTGCGGATCGCGATGATATCATTGAGGGCAAGATCATTGGCCGCGTGAAGGGTGGTTTGGCAGTTGACATTGGGGTTCGTGCCTTTTTGCCGGGCAGCCAGGTCGAGCTTCGCCCCACGCGGAATCTGGACAAATTCGTTGGCCACGAGTTCCGTTTCAAGATTATCAAGTTCAACAAAAAGCGAGGCAATATTGTTTTGTCGCGCCGAGCGCTGCTGGAGAAAGAGCGTGCGGTTCTTAAGAGCCAGACACTTGAGCGTTTGCAGGAAGGCGCCATTTTGGATGGTATCGTGAAGAATATCACCGAGTACGGTGCGTTCGTCGACCTGGGCGGCATCGACGGGTTGCTCCACATCACCGACATGAGCTGGGGCCGTGTGAATCATCCCAATGAGGTGGTTCAGATTGGCGACGAGATCAAGGTCAAGGTTTTGAAGTTCACGCCGGACAACGAGCGCGTGAGCCTTGGTTACAAGCAGCTTGCGCCAGATCCGTGGGAACATGCGGCGGATCGTTATCCGTCGGGCATCCGTTCTCTGGGCCGCGTGGTTAGCCTCATTGATTACGGTGCATTCGTCGAGCTTGAGGAAGGCATTGAGGGTCTCATTCACATCAGCGAGATGAGCTGGACGCGTCGCGTAAAACATCCCAGCCGCGTGGTGAATGTTGGCGATGTGATCGATGTCGTCGTGCTGAGCCTCGACACCGATGCCAAGAAGATCAGCCTTGGCATGAAGCAGACGGAGCCCAATCCCTGGGAATTGCTCGAAGAGAAGTATCCCGTGGGTACCTGCATCGTTGGCAAGATTCGCAACATCACAGACTTTGGTCTTTTCATCGGCGTCGAGGATGGCATCGACGGTCTTGTCCATGTCTCCGACATCAGCTGGACGCAGAAAGTGCGCAACCCGGCCGAGATTTACAAGCGCGGCGATGAGGTCGAGGCGGTTGTGCTGAACATCGACGTTGAAAACGAGCGTTTCAGCCTTGGCATCAAGCAGCTGACGGCGGATCCCTGGGAATCGCTTCCCGATCGTTATCCCCCTGGGTCAGTGGTCGACTGCAAGATCACGAAGATCACGGAGTTTGGTGCATTTGCCAGCATTGATGAGGGCGTCGAAGGACTTATCCACATCAGTGAACTTAGCCGGGATCGCGTCGACGAACCTGCGCAGGTTGTGCAGGTGGGCGAAGTGCATCGCGCAGAGGTCATCAGCGTGGATCCTTCCGAGCGCAAGATTGCCCTTTCGATCAAACAGTTCGTCCGCAACAACGAAACGGGCCGCCTGCGTCAATACATCGACAACGATGCATCTTCGACGGCACATTTGGGCGATTTGCTCCAGGACAAACTCAGCGAACTCGACAATGACTAAACCCTAGCATGGCACGCCATGCGTAAAAAGCCGGCGCAGCCTTACGGCCGCGCCGGCTTTTTTAGTTTTTTACGTGGGGGAACGAGTTCCCCCACACCCCCTGCGTGCCTCCCCTTTCAGGGGAGGT
>WQTY01000059.1 GCA_009786045.1 Pseudomonadota bacterium
GCGGGCCGATTTGCGCGGAGCGGTGTTGATCGATTGTCAGCTCAATGCAGGCGATCTGGATGGTGCACTGCGCTAGGGTTTAGGTTTTTGTCATTTTTTGGCCGTTCAATCACGAGGTAGGGAAAGAGCATGGCTTCGTCTTCTGTTCAGCATCAGGAAATCAGGGCGGCGCTTGAGCGCTATTCGAAGGATGAGCTCGTCGATTTGATGGAGCATTTGCTGCGAATCTATGTGCTGGATGAGCCTGTTAAGCTTGAGAGTACGGTCAGCAAGCCCGAATCGATTGCCGAGTTGACAGGGTACTCGTTTGCACAGCTGGTGACGCTTCTGCAGTCAAGCCTTGAGGTCGAGGAGCTTGGAAAGTTCCGGGTGACGCCGTATACGGTGTATGTGACCATTGGAGAGGCTGAGTTCGACCTGAACGGCCCGACGCCGACGTTGGCGCGTGCGGAGACGGCGCAGGAAGATAATGGTGCAGAAGACGACGACGAGGCGTTAACCCCTGCCCAGCGGATGGATGCGGTGTCGAGCCGCCCCTGGCGAAACGATCATGCCGCACGAACGCCCAAAAAAGCGGGTGCACCAGGCGCCGAGACGCCTTCGATGGCGGATCTCTTTGCCAATGATAAAGCGGGCGCGCGAGGCTACAGCCTGTATGAGGCGCCGCCAGAGCTGGCAGAAGATCCCGATGAGCCCCCTCCCATCGCTGAGGTTGCCCCGGGCGATGTCGTGACGGCCAGTGCTTCCGATGCCAGCGGTTCGACCGATCATGCCAGAACAGCTGCTTCCCGGGAGGAAGCGCCTGCCCTGGCGGCGCCGCCGCCCCTGGCCGCAGGCGACAAACAAATCGACCCCTCCAATCGATTCGCCAGCCTTGACCTCGACTAACAGGAGACCCAACCATGGCTGCATCTGATCTTAATCGCGTGCGCCGCTTTTTCGAGCGCGGGGCGTTTTTTCTGGCAAAATCGCAGTATCCGGATGCCTGCACGAACTTTAAAGATGCCCTCCAGGTTATGCCGAATTTCCTTCCGGCACGTACGCACCTGGCAGTGGCGCTGGCCAAGCAGCACAAATACCTCGACGCCATCAAACTCCTTGAGGAGGGGCGAAAGCTGGTTCCACTGCGCCCGGATCAGCAGGTCGAAGTCATGCGGCTGATGGGCAGCATCTGCCTGATTCGCCAGGACTATCGCGCTGCCATCTACTATATCCGCGCCGCACGAAAGATCGATCCCATCGACCCGAAGCTTCGCCTGCTCATGGTTGCTTGCCATTGCAAATCGTCAAACTTTGCCGAGGGCTTTGATCTCATGCTCGAAAGTGCCCGGGCGCATAAAGTTTAATACAAGAAAACGCAGGCTTTGTCAGTGGCCAGGGCAGGCTTTGGTTTAAGCCTGCCAGCGTGCTTCGATACCCTCCTACTAAGGACAAATCTCCATCCCCACGAATTCCACGCCAAGCCCATATCGTTGTTCCGACCAGGTCAGGCTCGAAGGGTTCGATGGATCAAACAGTGCGCAGTAGTTTCCCTGCGACATGTTCGCTCCCAGGAATATGAGCGCCAGAGTGACCGATTCATTCAGAACCCATTGATTAAGCGGCTGATTAAATGGTGAACTTGTAAACATTCCGTTCATGGCGGTGACTTTTGTGACATTCCACGAATTGATGTTTTGATTAAATCTGCTTGATGCAAACATGGATGCCATGGTTGTGACGTTGGAGGTATTCCAGTTTGCAAGTGGCTGATTAAAAGCCTGTGCGTTGTTAAACATTTCCTTCATGCTGGTGACATTGGTGGTGGTCCAGTTTTGAATGGAGCGATTGAAGGCCGAGGCATTATTGAACATGCCTTCCATGGTTGTCACGCGCGATGTCACCCAATTTCCAATGTCCTGGTTAAATGCTCTTGCACCATAGAACATGTCTTCCATGGTGGTGACATTGGCGGTATTCCAATTTCCGATGCTGCCATTAAAACGGATTGCCGACCTGAACATGTCCTTCATAGTGGTGACGCTGGAGGTATTCCAGGATCCGATGTCGCCGTTGAACATCTCAGCGCCCTGGAACATCTGGCTCATATCGGTTACGCGGGAGGTGTCCCACAGATTGAGGCTCTTGTTAAAGGCATTTGCACTGGAGAACATGCCTGCCATGGTTGTGACACGACCGGTTTGCCAGGTGCTGATATCCTGGTTAAAGGCATTTGTGGAGGCAAACAAGAAACCCATATCGGTGACGCTGGAAGTGTCCCAGTTACCAATGCTGCCGTTAAAGGCACTGGCATTCCTGAACATCTCCTTCATGGTGGTGACCTGTGTTGTTGTCCACCCTTCAATGTTGCCATTGAACATGCTTGCCCCCTTGAACATGCCCTCCATCGTAGCAACGTTGGCCGTATTCCAGTTGCCGATGCTTTGATTAAACCGGCTCGCCCCTTCGAACATGCTGGCCATGCTGGTGACCCTGGCTGTGTTCCAGCCGGCAATGTCCTGATTAAATTCACCTGCGCTCCTGAACATGGCCATCATGTGGATGACATTGGACGTGTTCCAGTTGCCAATGCTCTGATTGAACCGGCTTGCCCCTTCGAACATGCTGGCCATGCTGGTGACCTTGGATGTATCCCATGTCCCGATGTTCTGGCTAAAGACACTTGCATTTTTGAACATGCTGGCCATGCTGGTGACCTTGGATGTCTTCCACGTCCCGATGTTCTGGTTAAAGACACCTGCATTTTCAAACATGCTGACCATGCTGGTGATCCTGGATGTATCCCACGTGCCAATGTTCTGGTTAAAGACGGCTGCACCTTTGAACATGTTGCTCGTGTCGGTGACATTGGAGGTGTCCCACTGAGCGATGCTTTGGTTAAAGCTGGTTGCCCCCTCAAACATGCGGGCCATATGGGTGACACCCGAAACATCCCACTTTCCTATGGCCCGGTTG
Organism: Pseudomonadota bacterium; assembly: GCA_009786045.1. Taxonomy (GTDB): domain Bacteria; phylum Myxococcota_A; class Bradymonadia; order UBA4248; family UBA4248; genus WQTY01. The sequence continues at coordinate 2,956 of WQTY01000059.1, forward strand.
AACTCACGGGCATTCAGAAAGAGGCCTTCGGCGTTATGCCATTTGGAAGCATCGGGAATGTCATTGGCAAGGAGCGTCATGCCCCCTGTGCCGGTGCCCCCTGTGCCGCAGAAAGCACCTCGTGTCAGACCGACAGTACCAAATGAATTTACCCCTCTGAACAGCACTGGGCTGTTGGTGCTCGGTTCACATGCGGCGGCATCCGAGATGTCGCGCCCCCACCCATCGTAGGTACCAATGATTCGAACGCGATAGACACCCGCACTTGCGTAACGATGCGTTCTGTTGGCAACAACGGAGCAGTCCTTAACAGTTTCTGCCTTGCTGAAATCATAATGTCCTTCATCGCCCCAGAGAATCTGAAAATCGCATTGCCCGCCATCGAAGGGAAGGACGAGGTCAGTGTTATCGGTTCTGGTTTCCCAGACAGTTTCAAACGTTTTGGAGGCACACCGCCCGTCGCCGCGGCATGTTTCCTCATCAGCACAGTCCGTGTCATTCATGCAGCGTTTCGAGCAAAAGTAGCCCAGTGCACTGTCGCACAGGCCATTTTCGCCGCATTCGTCGTGGCTCCTGCAAGGACAGGGTTCGCAGACCTGATTTACAAGGCAGAGTCCTGGCGCACAGGAAGTCGCCGTGCATGTACCATTCACACAGGTTTCTCTCTCGCTGCAGGCGTTGCCGCATGTGCCGCAATGCGACGTGCTTTCGCTGAGGTTCGTCAGACAACCCGTCAGCCAATCGCCATTACAATTGGCAAACCCTTCATGACACTGCTGACATTCCAGCATGTTCATATTGGCCAGGTGCGTTTCACAGCCATTGCGCCAATTGTCATCGCAATTTTTATATCCCTCCAGACAAACCCCACAAGCCGACATATTGACATCGTCGAAGTTCAGGCAGAGGCCTGCACAGTCAGTCTCATTGGCCGCGCAGCCAGAGCAATAGGCCGTGTGCATCTCGTCTCTGCGGCAGCGCGCATAGTTCAGAGGGCAGACGTCGCGCTGGAAAGCCGAAGCAAGCGAGAAGATATCCTGGCAGCCTTCTGATGCATTGTCGCACGCAGAGTGCTCGAAGCCATTCCTGCAACAACGCCTGCCATCGTTTACCAGGACATACTGCACTTCAGGACAGGCCGTGCTCTGTGCACAATACGCCCTGTCCTCGCTGTCACGATTACACAGAAACCCCATAGGGCATGCTTCATACCTGAAGGCCAAATTCAACCCTTCGATGGTCGCACATGTCCTGCAAATCTTGCACCGTTCGCTTGTGTCGCCAGAGTTGGTAAAACAGGAGGTACAATCCGCCCCCCTTTCGCATTGGGTGTTTGCCTGGGCGAGGATGTAGGACAAATCTACACACTTGTTATCTAAGGGCAGGGGATCTTCCAGCGTGCAGCCGACAACGATCGAAAAACTCGCCAACATCGCTATAATATGAACTCGCATGCGCACCTCCTCTTGCTGGACGCCTCATCATGGATACCATGCGGCTCAAGGAAATGCCATACCGCGTGGTGACCACAGCCAAGAAATATCCAGGCGAGAGCAGCCGGCATTCTGTCTGCTTTGCGTGTGCCTGGGTATGTTGAGAGAGGCGTTAATAATTTGCCCACCCTGCGAAATAGAGTTACGCTCGTTTGCGTTGAGTGAACGTCGGGGGAGACGGTTCAGGATGAGTTTTATTCGAATGATAAGGGTGCAAAAGCAATGACCAGCCGCATCTTTGGCCTGTGTTTGGCGATATCATGTTGTTTTCTCCCGGCGGTGGGCTTTTCTCAGACACCAGCCAACTCCGAAATTGTGGTCAATGTGTCGGCCCGTCGTATGGCGCTGGCGTTGTCCCCGGCGGTGCCTCGATCCCAGGCAAGCGAGATCGGCGCAAAAATCGATGCCACACTTGAGCACGGGCTGCAATTGACAGGCCTGTTTGATCTCGTGCCGCAGGGCTCTTTTTTGCCCTCCGTCAGAAATGAGGCACTGGCAAAAACCGACTACGGCCAGTGGTATGCCTCGGGAGCTCAAGTCCTGATTAAGGCAGAGTACAGCGTTTCAGGGACACACCTGGAGCTGGACTTTGCCCTCTATGATGTCGTCGAGAATCGCCGCATCACCCTTGCCTACAACAAACCCGCCGTCACAGTGGCAGATTATTCCAAAGCCGTTTACGCTTTTGTGAATGCCGTCGTGAAGCACTTCACTGGCGAGGATGGTTTCCTTGGTCAGACAATGCTGGCCGTCGCGCGTTCAGGAAAAGGACAGCCATCAAGGGTCGTTACGATGACGACAGATGGACAGAATATCTCCAATGTGGTCAAGCACAGCGCCATTCAAATGCTGCCGGCATGGGGACCGGGAGGCGGTGTGCTGCTCACGAGCTACATGAGCGGCAATCCCGATCTGTACCTCGCCTCGGGCGGTGTCCTGAGGAAAATTTCAGGCGAGGCAGGCATGAACAGCGGCGCCGACTATTGTGCTTCTAACGGACGTATCGTGCTGACGCTGTCAAAGGACGGAAATGCTGAGATATACTCCATGGCTGCATCAGGGGGAGACCTGCGCAGGCTCACGAACCATGCCTCGATCGACACCTCCCCCGTATGGTCTCCCGATTGTTCACGCATCGCTTTTGTGTCAGATCGAGGCGGTAACCCTCAGATCTACGTCATGCAGGCAGACGGCTCCGGGGTCAGGAGATTGACCACTGTCGGAAAATACAACACAAATCCCTCCTGGGGCAGACAGGGTTACATCGCATTCAGCGCAAGAGACGAAGACAATGGTCTTGATATCTTTGTCATGCGCGAGGATGGCAGCAATCTGATGCGAGTGACACAGCAGCAGGGAAGAAACGATAAGCCAGCCTGGAGCCCGGATGGACGCTACCTCGCTTTCTCTTCAACCCGCGACGGAGGAAGCCGAATCTACATCTCGACCGCGGATGGAAAGTCACAGTTCGCCGTCACGCGTTCCGGATGGTTCGAAAACCCCGTCTGGGCACCATAACAGGCTATTCAACATTCACGCGCCGCGCATTGAGGCGTACTGGGCGCTGTTCCAACAGGAGTACTATGAAAATACAACTCGCTTCGCTGGCAATCGCCGCTTGCCTGGCTATGGCATGTGCCAGCTCACAACCTGCATCCAACGTCATCAAAGATGCCGAAGAAGCCATGCTCAATGCCGATTCGGCAAAAGAATGCGCTGCCCAGACATATGCGCTTGCTCAAAAGGCACTCGCCGAAGCCCAGGAAGCTCAGGCCAGGGGCGATGCCGAAACCGCACGGCAAAAAGCAAGGCTCGCACAAACCCTGGCCAATCAGGCCAAAGATGAGGCCATCATGAATGCCGAAGATTGTGAGCGTCAGCGAGCCGCTGCCCTGGCCATGCACGAAAAACTCGCCGATAGCGGCAACATCGTTGATGATATTGATGTGGTCGTGCGAGGTGATGTCGAATTTGAAATCGTCTACTTTGACTTCGACGAGTCCACTCTCTCATCGGCCGCCGTCAAAAGCATCACAGCAAACATCGGTATTCTCCGGCAGAAGCCGGGCCTCGCGGTTCAGCTGGCGGCCCACACCGATGAAAGAGGTACCACCGAGTATAACCTCGCCCTGTCACAGAAGCGAGGCGAGTCCGTGCGCGTCTACATGACAACAATGGGGATTGAGCCTCGCAGACTTACGGTCGTGCCTTATGGTAAGGAGAAACCTGTCGCACTCGGATCACGCGAACAGGATCACGCCCTGAATCGACGCGTCGAATTCATCGCGCGCTAATATTAAGGAGCAGGCATGGGTATTCGATTTCTCCTCAGCTGCATGGGGGCTGTGTGCTTATGCCTGAATGCCCCCTATCTCTTCGCACAGGAAAATCCTGGCGATAAGACAGGCGGGAGTCCTGCCGCGACGTCGCCTTCTGTTGCCGGAGACTCAGGCGGGCAGAGCGTCATTCAGTCGCAGGCCATTGCACTGGGTGTTGACCCCCTTAGCCTCATTACCGTTGTCCCGGGCGCACCTCCTGTGCGCATTCCCATCGCCATTCCTGATACCTTCAGAGTGGGTGATGCCGCCGACAGTGCAGGTCTGGGAAGGACGCTTGCAGAAGTCATTCGAAACGACCTCAAAATGAGCGGGCTCTTTGAAGTCCTGCCTGTCGAAACTTATGCCCTCGTTGATCCAGCCAAAGAAGGCATCACACGCTCGACCATCCAATTCGACAGATGGTACAGCGTCGGTGCTTCTGTTCTCGCCAAAACACATTACACCCTCGCTAACGATAAAGCCACGTTCCACTTCGCGCTTTACGACGTCGATACCGCCACCGAAATACCCCTCAGATTCAATGCCAGAAATGCCACCGAAGCAAACATTCGTGCGCTGGGACATGAATTTGTTAACCGGATTATCGAGTTCTATACGGGGGAAATGGGGGTCTTTGGAACAAGAATAATATTTGCCTCGGATGCGCAGAATAATTTTCGAAAAATACAGTCTTTCGAAACGGATGGCTACGGCACCATCACCTACAACGTTCCTGATGCCATCAATGTTCTGCCGGAATGGGGCCCGGGCAACACCATCCTCTTTACACATCTCTCCTCCACCGGCGACCACCTGTACAAATACGAAAACGGCACTTTGATTCAACTCAGCAATTTCTCAGGCTGGGCTTCCGGTGCCGACTACTGCACCAAAAATGGCAAAATCGCTTTCACCGGCGCGAACGAAGACAACGCCAACATCTACACCATGAATGCCGACGGCACCGATGTCTTTCAGGTCACGAATCTCCCGAACAACATCCAGACGTCCCCCTCATGGAGCCCCGATTGCTCGCGCATGGCCTTCGTTTCAGACTACTCAGGAAGACCCCAGATCTACATCATCAATGCCGACGGCACAGGCATGCGAAGACTCACCTGGGTCGGAAACTACAATACGACACCCGACTGGTCACCCAAGGGCGATCTCATCGCCTTCACTGCCCGCGATGAACGCAACGTCTTCGATATCTTCACCATCAACGTCGCCACAGGCGAAGTCACGCGCCTGACACAGGATCAGGGCCATAATAAAGAACCCTCCTGGTCACCCGACGGACGCTACATCGTATTCGAATCCACGCGAGACGGCAGACAGCCCCGGCTCTACATGATGAACAAAGACGGGCGCTGGCAGACAAGACTTTCGCCAAGAGCAGGCCTGAGAACGCCAACCTGGCACCGCTAGCTTTTCATGCACGGATGGCGGGCTATGGGCGTTGCCCATACGCCTCGCCGGTTGCGCTATGGGCATGCGCCCATACGCGCAACCAAACCCTATTGGCAGCAATGTCGAATATCCCAAGGAAATACCATCCCATGCTTACGTGCATTCTCGCTTCTGGCAATGTCCACAAGGCCAGCGAATTCGCTGCTTCCTTCGAGCCCTGCGGACTTCTCCTGCGCCCGGCGCCTGCCGCCCTTGATGTCGAGGAAAATGCCAGCTCTTTTGCCGGCAACGCGCGGCTCAAGGCCATTGCATATGCCAATGCCTTCGGCGAAAATGCACTGGCCGACGACTCTGGGCTATGCGTCGATGCCCTGGGTGGCGACCCCGGCATTCACAGTGCGCGCTATGCCGCCATGGGCGATGCCCCTGACCTGGATCCCGACAGAACCGCCGCCAATAACCGAAAACTCCTCCGCGCCCTTGCCGCAACCCCCGACCCGGACAAAAGACAGGCACACTTCGTCTGTGCCCTCTGCCTCGTGGTGAAACAGCCACACGATCTCAAAAGACTCTGGCAATCCCAATGGGCACACAAAGTGATCACTTTTTTCGATGCCGAAGGACAGGTCATACCGCCTCACCCCAAGGCCGACGACGCTCGCCTGGCGTATGCCGAACTCGCCGTCGAAGGCATTGCCAATGGGCAAATTCTCACCCAACCCAGCGGAAACCAGGGCTTTGGTTACGATCCGCTCTTCTTTTGCCCCGAAACCAACACGACCTTCGCCCAGCTCACGCGCGAACAAAAACTCAGCGTCTCTCATCGCGGCCGGGCCATCGCCGCCTTCATGGCGGCTTTCAGTGCACTTGGACTCACTTAAAGCATTTTCTTTCTTTTTGTGGGGGAACTCTGTCCCCCTCTTTGAGGGGGAGTCCCCACACCCCCTGCGATACTTCGCCTGTGGAGGTTCGAACATCTGTATCTCCTATTTCGTAATCTTAAAGTCATGCGTCAGAAGAATCTTCATGCCATCCTTCTGGATTAATCGCAGGGTATAGGTTCGAAGCCCTGCGCCCTC
>WQTY01000060.1 GCA_009786045.1 Pseudomonadota bacterium
GGTTGTGGCGGATATCAAATATGGGCTCTATCAGCTTACGGCTGTGACGTGCAGCCAAAACGAGGCCTATGCACTACGACCTGCAACAAAGAAGGATTTGCCGCTCGTCTTTGAGTTCATGGCAGAAGCACTCATGGATGAGCTTGGCGTGGATTTGCGCCGCGTAGGAAAAGAAGCCCACGAACGAAATTGTCTGGGCTGGATCGAAGCCGGGCAAATCTGGATGGGAACGCATCGTGGCAAGCCGGCATATTTGCTCAAGTATGCCAAAGTGGGGGATGGGGCCTTTATTGAACAGGCGTTTTTTCCCGTGGCCATGCGCCGGCCCAAGGTCATGCGCGGGCTTTTGGCGCGCACGGGCGAAGCACTTTTGGCAGATCATGCCGAGGTCTTTTATCGCATAGATGTCACAAAGACCGAAGTGACAGAAGCCGTGTCTGAAGTCGGATTTAAGCTCATTGGTACGCAGCGCATGATGCGTTTAAGGTAGTTTGGTGTGATTGATTTTTGCCAGTACGCAGCGGCCCTTGGCGCATGGCAACAGACAATGAGCCGTGGAGCAGATTATGCCCGTATTTCGGCACGCGGCGCTTCGAGCTTCGACTTGAGGCTTCGCCAGGGTGCGATGGTCAGTGCCCATGAAACGTATGGCATCGCTGCATCTGTGCTCCTGGCCCAGAAGAAGGGAAAAAAGTGGCAGGGGGCAGAGCGGTTTTATTTCGATCTCGACTGTCTCAATGACTGGTCTGAAACGCGCAGGGTTTTGGTTCAGGCTGCACGCGACATTTCCGATCCCCGTGCGCCCTATCAGCCCCCTGGCGAGGAGGTTTCCCCCTCGTCGAATCGTTTTTGCGATTCCGAAGTTGCCAGGGCACTGTCGGCATTGGTCTTTCATCGTGCCTATCGCCTTCTGCGCGAGGCCATTGTTGCGGGTCTTGGCGTTGATGCGCACATTGCCTGGCGCCATGGCGGGCGTTGCTGGTCCGGTGCCGGGCTGCCCTTTGCCTATGTCGATAACAATGTCCTCGATTTCGGCCCAAAGTCATGGATCGACGAACGCGTGACGATCTTCTTGCCGGACAAACCTTATCTGCGCCGGCATCTGGCACAGACGTCCACCGGCCTTGAAACAAATCTCGGCCTCCTTGCGTCGCCTCTCGAAACGCTTCTCAGCGTTCAGAACACCCCTCTTATGGCAACGTCAGCGCGCAACATTGAGCGCGTCATTTTTGCGCCGCAAGCTGTTGCCTCGATTCTGGCCACCATCCTGCCCGCGTTTTCGGAGGACGAAATCAATCGGGCTCAGGCCGTACGATGCCTTCCCAAAGCAATCCTTAGCGGCAGCATGCCGCTTATGTCACCCGACTGGCGGCTGGCCTGCGATGCGACGCACCCGCTTTTTGCGCGCGACGGCGCCTGCGATGCGCGCGGCCAACACACCCAAATCGTCGAATTTCTCAAAGAAGGCGCCATCGTGCGGCGCGCAGCAAGCGACGTTGTTGCAAATTCAAGGCGTGTGCCGGCAACAGGACATGCCCTGGATCCATCGGGCCGAACGTCTGTTTTCTATCCCGTGTTGGCGGCCAAAACTCACACTGATGCGCCATGGCACCAGGCTTTGAGCCAGTCGCCTGCCCGAACGCTCGTCATTGAGGCCATGGATGTCATTCTCCCCGAAGACAGTACCCAGCCCGCGATCCTCATGCTGCCCTCTGGCGGCGTCCTCTATGCCAATGGACGCTGCCAGGGGCATACCCAGGGGGCTTTATTAAAGCTCTCGCCGGCAGAACTCCTGGCTGCCGCCAAACCGCTGGGCACTGCCACGCGAATCGAGGGCATCGTGACCTGCGCCATTGAGCTCGAACCGAACATCATTGTCGATGCTTTTCCAAAGGCCAAATCATGACTTCCAGGCGACACTTTCTCAAACTCTGTGTGCTGAGCGCCGCGTCGCTATTTTGTCCAAAAGGCGCGCTATCGCAGGAACAAGACTTTCAATCGCCCGTGCCGGAAAATGTTCCGATTGCACCCGAAGACGCTCTGCCCCAACCCAGCTTCGACACCCTCGACGCGGAACGGGCCGTTTGGTTCTCGGGCATTTCTCACAATCAGCACTGCACCGAGTATCCAAGCACACCTGTTTCACCTTTTCCATAGGGCCAATCCATGTCTGTTCGCGAACTCGTCATCCTGGGCACCGCCGCCCAAGTCCCCACGCGGGAACGAAACCACAACGGCTACCTCCTGCGTTGGGATAACGACGGCTTTTTATTCGACCCAGGCGAGGGAACACAGCGACAAATGCAGTTCGCCGATGTGGCGGCGTCGACCATCCATCACATTGCCCTGACGCATTTCCACGGCGACCACTGCCTTGGCGTGCCCGGCGTCATTCAGCGCCTCAACCTCGACAAAGTCACCCACCCAATCCACGCCCACTATCCGGCCTCCGGCGAGCCTTTCTTCGATGCCCTTTGCCGAGCCTCGCTGTACCAAAATACGCTGCGATTGACAAAACATCCCATCAGCGCAACAGGATACACCTACGAAAGCCGAACCTTTCACCTCATGGCCGAAAGCCTCGATCACCGCACCGAATGCTACGGCTATCGCGTTCAGGAACTCCCCTCGCGCACGATTTGCATGGAAAAACTCGACGCACTCGGCATCCATGGCCCTGATATCGGCAAACTCAAGCGCCAGGGCTTCCTCCAAATCGACGATCGACAGATCTTCCTCGAATCCGTCAGTTACGAACGCCCCACGCAATCCTTCGCCATCGTCATGGATACACGCCCCTGCGAAGGCGCCCAAAAACTCGCCCAAAACGTCGACGTCCTCCTGTGCGAAGCCACATACACGCACGAAGACATCAAACTCGCCCACGAATACATGCACATGACCGCCGTCCAGGCCGCAGAACTTGCCCGCGACGCCAAGGCAAAAAAACTCGTTCTGACCCACTTCTCACAGCGTTATCGCCACTACGGCGAACACCTCCAGGAGGCCAGAGCCATCTTCCCAAACACCATCCTGGCTCGCGATGGTGATCGCATCGCCTTTCCAACACGCCAACGACAGGTGTAGAACAACTTCTGGTGCGCGCCCTATTCGGCCAACAAGGCCGAATACGGGCTGCGGCGGTGGCTATTCGCCAGCGAATACGCCACCGCTTTTATTTTGTGGGGCGCTGCCCCACTCCCCCGTCGGGGGAACCAGTTCCCCCGACCCCCCGCATGCTGATGCATTGCTTGTGGGACAAATTTTTAGACCAATAATACTATTCCATGCTTAAATTATTCAGCGTTCAATAAAGCACTGATTTGCATTGCATAAATTGGCAGCTCTTTTGTGGCATATATCCATATATCCGGCATCCGCAGCGTAAAATAACCATGTGCGGCAACATCGCGAAGCCCTGCAATATCTTTCCACGGAATCTGACAATTATCGCTTCGAAAACTGCCAGATAGGTTCTTAACCAATTCACCGATATTGATAAGCGTCATGCAGACAGCCCGCGTCTTCTCGTCATTCGCAAGAAAATCCGATTCATCAATGCCATCTGTCATCCGCGCCAAAGCAGCTGCTTCTTCGATGATTTTAAGCAGAATGATCCTGTCCCGTTTATTCATAAAACCTCTACCATCTCTCCAATTTCGATGATAGCCCCCTGCGGAATCGGCGCATGGATGACATCGACCGGTTTGGAAAGCACCTCTTCCAGGTAATGCTTCAGCCTGATAATCGTAAGAATGGATACTGCTGGCTCCATAAACTCGACGAGTAAGTCTAAATCGCTTTCCTCTGTCGCCTGTCCGCTTGCATAGGAACCGAAATAGAAGGCTTTCCTCAGCGAAAATTCATCTGCAGCCTTTTTGATCGCGCTAACAATCATATCGTGCGTAAGCATCGGCTCTTCTCCCTTACTCCCAGGACGATCTCCCCGCAAAAACACTCCAATAACGATAAGGGATAGCATGCCAAAAGGCAAAAATGATTTTCCTTACCGGCTTTTTCGCTTTCTGATAGCATACCAGAGAACCCATTGAGCATACGCTTACCTGGCTGGTTTTTTGCGGGCAAGCGTTTATGCAAAACTGTCCGAGTGAGAGGGCGTAAGATGGAATCCGATACAACACCCGTTCTTCCTTATCTGTCAACCGTTTCGTTCGATCGTCTTTTGCCGTTAGGCGAGCTGACGTCTGAAGATTTTGAGCGTTTTGCATGCGATTTGCTGACAACGTACTATTTGGATGCGAAAGTCAGCTTAAAGAAGAAGTGCGATCACAAACAAGACGCAGCCGAGATTAGGGCGAAATTCTTCAATGGCAGTTTGTGCACCTATCAGTGCAGGCAGACAAAACAGTTTGACGCTGAGGATGTGGGTGAGGCTATTAAGGCGCTTCGTACAGGATCGGGACAGAAGCACATCCTGTTGTCATGCGAGGTGAATTCTGAAGTAAGGCATGAAATTAGAAAGTTCCGGGATTGGGAACTCTGGGATCAGGTGGATATTACACATCGCTTTCGGGAGCTGCCTGAGTTTGAGCAGGCACGTATTGTCGATATCTACTTCCCGGGGCAGCGTTTTGATTTGACTTTGCTGCCTTGCGCCTTGTCTTTTCCCTGGCTCACCGCAAAAGATTTCTTCGCACCGATGATGGCAGAAGACAAAGCCTTCCATCATCGGTGGGACCTGGTGGGAAGGGATTCAGAATGCAATCAGCTTCTGCATGTGCTTGCCAATTCCGATGTGCACGTGATGAGTCTCGTTGGGCATGCTGGAAGCGGCAAAACGCGCGTGCTGCGTTCTGTGCTTGAGTCCTTTTCAGAAACACATCCACACGTGCGAGTTGTTCTCGCCTCTCCCACCGGGGAAATCTGGTGGGATGATCTGAATGGCCTTGGGGACGGTGAAAATCTGCTGGTTGTGGATGACGCTCACGATTGCTGTGATTACCGCCGGCTGCTTCGTTACATGAACAACGAGCGGAAGAGGACACGGCTGCTTCTGGTTTATCGCACCTACTGCGAAGAAATCATCCAGATCGATATGGCCCGCGAGGGGTTTTGCGGTAAATCATCGGCGACAGTCAGGCTTGGAGAGCTGACAAAGCACGATGCCAGGGTACTTGCGCTGCAAGTGCTGGCAAAGCACGGCGGCGAGGCGGAACTCGCTGACATGATTGCAGACGTGGCCAGTGGCAGCCCGCTTGCGGTGGTGTTGGGTGCACAGATTATCGCGAGTGTGGGGGCAAATTCAGAAATCTTCCACTCAATCAAATCGTTCCGCTCCGCCGTTCTTGCTCACTACAAGAACATCATCATGGACGATGTGGCAACGGGAGACGACAGAGCGTGCCTTGACAAGATGCTGCGCGTGTATGCGTTGATCCAGCCCCTTGATATCAACGATCCTGGCGTCACCGAGATTCTCTCAAGCCTGGAAGGTATCGAGAGGGCGGAGGCATGGCGTCTTTCTGAACGCCTCACCGATACCGGCATACTTTATAAGCGCAATGCGCTGTTCCGGTTGTTGCCGGATTTGCTTGCCGATGCGTTCATTGATTCGGATTGCATTGCACCAGACGGCAAATCCAGCGGCTATGCAGAACGCATTTTTGATTTCGCCGTTCAGAGATACAAGGAAAACATCCTCCTTAACCTTAGCCGGTTCGACTGGCAGCGAGGGGGCAGCGCCAACGAAAACCATCTTGTTGACGCGATATGGTCGAGGCTTGGCAAAGACGACACCTGGCGAGTTCAGGCGAGTGTGGCCGTGATACCGGCTTTTTACCAGCCTCGCCAGGCGCTGGACTTTGCTCGCCGGCTGGTCAGCCAAGGACACGGCACCAATGAATCGGTCTGCCGCATCATCCGCAATGCAGCCTATCGCTTCGAATACCTGCGAGATGCGTGCGAACTGCTCTGGGAAATTGCCAAAACCGACACCCGCCCCATTGAACGGCGCGAGCATCGCAGCAATCAGCCCATTAGCCTTCTAAAACTTCTCGCAATGGTCACGCCCGAAGAGCCGATAATCATCAACAAAACGGTCGTTGACTTTGCACTGTCTTTGCTTGATCGCGAAGACAGCTGGACGGGGGCCGCGACGCCTTTTGACATCCTCAAAGGGGGCCTTGATGCGGATAGTGCCGTTCCGAGGGTTTATTCAACAACGTTTAAGAGTGTTTGGTATGGCACAAGCCTGGAGATCCATGAGGCAATCGCGCCCATGCGCCGCCGCATCATTGATGCGATCTTCAAAAGCCTTACCTCCAGCCGCAAGCGACAGGCACTTGCAGCAGCCGCATTGTTGGAGAACGCACTATGCACGCCAAGGTGGCTTGACCTGCCCGCAGGAAAAGAAGCCTGGTTAAACGAGTTCGTCGATACGCTGACGCGCCTGAACGCACTGCTCGACGCCAATCATCTTCCAGCAGTTGTTTTGACACGTCTTGCGCAGTCGGTGTCCTGGCATGCAGACTACGCGCATGGATCAACACATTTGCCTGCACGCCAGATTTTCGACCGGCTCGACTACGATATTGAGACCCATGCCACATGTGAACTCATGGGCAATTATATGGGCTACACACGCCCTGATCCGGTTGTACCCCAGTATTTTTCCTTCTCTGATGCCCAACTCTTGCCCATACATCGCATTTACGCGCTTCGCGCTCCGGGTTTGATGACGCAAATGCTGTCTGCGCTCATGGACAACTTTACGGCAAGCGGAGACCCAAATCCAATTGAACTGGTATTTATTGAGTATTTTAAACAATGGAAACCACAGCTCGAAAAGATAGCAGGAGACATTGAAAACGCCTTTCCGCGCGAGGAGGATTTGATCGCCTTTCTTGGCGAACGCCTGGCGGACATTATGAGCTATTATGAAGATAATGCGCCCCGATCTGCAGAATTTCTTATTCGGTGTTTATTCGAGAGACAGATATCACTGACCCGGCTAGTGCTCAACATTATCCAGCAAGACACGCAATCACCGCTGAGAAACTATGCTTCACATGCATTTTCCGCACTCTTCAGGCATGCACCGGACGAGGCACGCGAATACATCGCCGCACGCCTTGCAGAGGGCGAAAACCATTTGCCATTGATCGCGAGTTTTTATGCAAATACCATTTTCAGGGAACTGCCCTATCGCGATGATGATTTTGATGTCATGGCACGCATCTTCCAGTCATGCTCACGCACTGTGCTTGAGTATGCGCCACGCATTTTCGAAACAGTCTCTAAGAAAGATCCACGAATTGCCATTGGTCTGATCGCGCAAGCGAACCCTGCACTGATAAAAGCCCTTGACGTGGATATCTTCAGGTGGATGGATGACGATGAACTTAACGCTTTCTACAATTCGCTCGATGACGAGGCACTGGGGCACATCATGCGATGGTTTTCCATACTGGATTGCCTTGATGATAGCTATGCCACAAACAGGATTCTCTCAATCGTCGCCAGCCAGAGACCGCGTCTGCTTCTCGATTTAATCAAAATGCGCCTTGAACGGGCGCTCGCCGAAGAAAAAGACAATGACAACTATTTTACGATAGGTGATTCCAAGTTGGACAATAGCTTTAGTCCCTACAATCTCCTCGAACATCCAGACGGAAAAACGCTGTTGCGCGAAACGCTGGACTGGGCGCTGCCTAGAGTTTCGGACGCTCTGTTCTCATACCATTTCGCCTGGCTCGTTGCCGGACTGTTTCGGTATAGGTATATAGATTCTGGCCGGAAAGATTCTGGCTGGGGAGACTGGGGAGAGCCTACACAAGAAGATTCTGATCAGGAAAATTCTGGCTGGGATGCTCCTGCCGAGGGAAATTCTGGTTGGGATGCTCCTGCCGGGGAAGTTTCTGCCAGTGAAGAAGCTCCCTTTATTTCTGTCCTTGAAACGTGGATCGCCGATGGAAGCGCTGACAGATTTGCCGTGATGGCTGCACTGCTGCACAAAGCACCTACCCACTTTGTGTCTAACGAAGAAGAATTTCTCAAACGTATTCTGTGTGCCGCACAATCCGCCGGAGCGTCCGTATGCAAGGCGCTTACGGAAGCCTTGTACGCTTCTGCGGTGACTGGTCAACGCATCGGCTACGGCGGGCCGCCATCCCATGACGACATGTGGGGCAACGCCGAAGAAAAGCTGGCCTCTCTTAACAAGGTTTTTGTGGATGTATGATTTTCTTTTCGTGGGGGAACTCGTTCCCCCACACCCCCTGCGATACAAAGTATCGCTTGTGGGCAAAGTGGCAAAGTGTTTTGATTTGTGGCAATAGACCTCGCCTTGCAAACAAAAACTCTGCCTGTTTGTGTCGTTACTTAAAATCTCTAAGAGTGTTGTTTGAAATATAGGTTACACTTTAGTAATGCAACTTGCATTGTTGCAGTATTGCCAGAGCCCCAGCGGGGCGAAACGTCAATAACCGTCGGTGGAGCGAAGCGCAACCGGCGGACAGTACCTCCCCCCGACTCACAGCCCCAGCGGGGCTGAACAAAGATTAAGTACAGCATTCATGGTTTACTCTCGTTGTAATTGTCGCAAATGTTCTGTGGTCGAACCAATTTTTGTTCTATCGCCTTTTCTTCATCCCAAACAAGGATATCTTGATTTGGATTGAGCTTCCAGATTTTCCAAAGTGGTTTTAATTTTTGGCGCAATGCATCTTCGAAATTCGATAGCCGATAGTCTTGCAGTGTTTTGATGATAAGAATCATTTGAAAATTTGCCTTGGCATAAGTTTTTCTAAACTTTTCAAACTCTGATTTATCATCTGGCCGTTTATTCAACATAACAGCAGCAAATAGTTGCAGAGAGTGCGAAAATTTTTCGGCAACCTCATCTATCGATAAATATTTTGGATCAGAAATGTCTTTTGCTTCAATAAATCTTAAAACATGTCTGTTATTTTTTGTTTTCTGAGCACGGATGTAATCAACTACTCTTATGCCACCCTTAGTAGGTTTGCCATTATTAATACTTTTGTACAATTCTGTTGTTTCTGGTTTACAGAATTCGCATTGTGGTTCTGTGATGAAATGCATTTCAGATTCCAGGTCGAATTCAGTCATATCATCCCATCCCTTCTTTGTGTGTTTCTTCGTACAATCTGATGGGTTGATTGATGATGTTATTGTTTTCGAATGCTGAGAAAAAGGTATCGCTTTCGATAGTTACAGGTTGATTAAAGCCTGTCTTTGATAAAAAATGAAACCA
>WQTY01000061.1 GCA_009786045.1 Pseudomonadota bacterium
GACCGTCCCGGTCGCCCCTACAACGCAGCCGCCCAAGCGGGGCGTTGCGGGGCCGGCGTTTGAGGCCCCGCACAGGGGGTAGACGCGTATTGCCGTATGCGGCAATAGCGGCGCAGGGGGCGACGGCCCCCGCAAAAAAAGCCCACACGCAGACCAGGCATGCGCAGGGGCGACCGTCTCTGGGCGCCTGCTTGCCGCGAAACGCGCGCATAAATATTGCCATTCTTTGTTGAATGCGGATAAAATGGCGCGGGATGAAATTCACCCTGGGAGCTGCTTGGAGGTCACGATGACGACGACGCCGGAGACGAAACAACCCAAGACTGAAGCGGCATCTTCGGAGAACGCAAAGTCCGTTCCCAACACGCCAAACGTGCCGCTTACACCTCCCGCCAAAAAATTGCCGCTTCCTTCCGGGTTGTCCGAACGGCAAGCCCCGGGCACGAAAGTCGATGTGAAACCACCCCAGGACAAGGACAATACTGCCAGCAGCTTCGGGAGCGCAAAGCCCGGTCCCGGCTTTACGGCAGCAAAACCCGTCAAAGGTGCTCTCGCAGCGGCAGAGAGAAAATCTGGCAAGTCAACGGCCAGTGCCACCAGGATTTCACCGCTTAAACCACTTGGCACTGCCAATAAAACCAATCAGGGCATGGCGCTCCCGGGCGCCGCGAGCTCAAAGGGCGAAAACGGGAGCAGATTGGCAGCCAAGGCGGGCGACTTGTTGAGCCTTGTCGGCGGCGAGTCGGCGATGATGATGCAGACGCACACCGATGTCGACAAACCGGCGGCGGATGACGAAACCCTGAGCGCAGAGGCAGACCGGGCCTCCAGGCCACGCACGGAACCATTTCAGCCCTTGAAGCGCCCGCCGACTCCGCCCACCCATTCGATCCTTGCGCACACTGCGCTTTCCAAAGCTGCCCAAGCCGTTCAGGGAGAAGAAAAGCTCCCCAAACTCCCGCCAACCGAAGCCCACAGAGCCGAGCGGACGTCGGGTGAGCATCGGGATTTGCGCCCTCCTTCGGGAGAATTGTCTGAGCCCGGCAAGAGCGCAGGGGTGGGAAAAGTATTGCTGCCACCGGCATTGCCCGCCAAAGCCCTGCATGCAAGCCAGGAAGCTGAGCCTGTTCAGCGTTCCTCCGAGCAGGACGCCATACTCAACACCATGCTCGCCGGCAAACCTTATGCCGACGTTAGGAAAACCCATTTCTCGCATCCGCAGACTGTTCCAGAAACAACAGACAACTATGAAGAACCGCAGGATGCACGAAACGTCGACCTCGAAAAGACCGAACAGCTCCCGGAAGCTCTCGAAGACGTCATCTGGGCCTACGACGATGAAATCAAACATGCGAGAACACGAGACGGGGTCAGAGAGTGCACCATTCAGCTGGCGATTGCGCGCATTCTCGAACACTCGGGACACGAAAAGCTGGCCTATGTGCGTTACCTCAAAGCACTCGAAGCCAACAGCCGAAGCCGTACTGCCGTGCATGAATTGCGCCGCATTGCACGCGCCTACGACAAGCAAAAAGATGTCCTGACGCTCCTGCGCTCGGAACTCGACATCAATATTCCCAAAACCGAGCAGTCCATTCTGCTCGAAGAATACGCGCGGATTGCCGCCTGCATGCCTTCGCATGCCGACGAGGTCGTGCCAAGCCTGAACCGTGCCATCTCCCTGGCCCCCATGCGTGTGGCGCCGCAGCATCTGTTAGCACAGCATCTTATCCTGCAGCGGCAATGGGATGATGCCCAGGCGGCTTACGAAAAACTTCCTTCACTCACGAACGACAGCGCAGAGCGAGCGGCTTTTTACCTGCTTCAGGCTGAAATCCTGAATCATTGCCTGAACCAGCCCCAGGCAGCCATTAACAAGTATATTCAGGCCTTTAAAGAAACACCTGGTTCGCTTTGTGTCTTCAACATCCTGGCAAGCCTGCTCATTCAGCAGGAAAGCTGGCAGTTCGCCCATGGCATCGTCCAGACATATGCCGATTCGACCCAGGACAGGTCTTTCTGCCAGGCAACCCATATTCTGGCCGGCGCCATTGCCATCGACAAACTGGGCGAGCTTCAGGCCGCCATCCAGTCTTTCGAGAAAGCCCACAGTCACGTCCCATCGGATCCATTGGCGCTGGAACTCCTGGCCGACAACCTCTTCAACAATGTCACCTACTGGCAAATGCTGGACAAGGTTCTGCTCAAGCTTGCAAACCTCAGTCTGGTGCCAAAAGAACGCGTCGATTATGCCATCATGCGCGCCATCAACCTGAACGAGAATGGGCGCGACGCCAACGCAGCCATTGATGTGTTGCAGCAGGCGCTTGAAGAGGCGCCGCAAAACAATATCCTCTTCGAGCTCCTCCACCAGATACTTTTCGACAATGAGCGCTATGATGAGGTTCTGTCCCTTGTCTGGCGAACGGGCGAACAGGAAGAAGCCGAAAATGCAGCGGCAAGATACACAGAACTTGGCTGTCACTATTATGACAGGGTCCTGAACTACGAAGAAGCCGAAAAATGCTTCCGAAAAGCGCTCACTTTCAGCCCAGGTCAACGCACCGCCTTCGAGTATCTTGAGCAAATCCTGAGAGCCCGCGGTGATTTCCAGGACATCGTGCGCATCTATCGCGCCCGCCTCGCCGTCACGCAGGACGCCTGCACGCGCGCCAGCCTCCTTCACACCGTCGCAACCCTCTACGACCATTGCCTCAATCAGCACGACGACGCGATTATCTGTTACCAGCAATACCGCGAAATCTTCCCAGACGACATCCAGGTCATCCATTGCCTCGAACGCCTCTATACCGCGACTCAAAACTGGATGGGGGTCCTGGACATGCTCGCCTTCGAGCGCGACACCGCACAAAGCCCCCTCGAACGATGCAATATCCTCATTCGAACCGCCAGCATCTGCATTTATAAACTCGGCAAGTGGCAGTACGCCATCGACCTGCTGCACGAAGCAAGAAAAGAAAACCCCAAAAACCATCAGGCCTACCGCATGCTGCGACTCCTCCTGATGCGTCAAAAACGATGGAGCGAATTGGTGAATGTCTACAACGACATCATCAGGCTCCAAACTTCGACCACCGAAAAAATCAGCACCCTGTGCGAGATGGGGGATATCTGCGATCGAAAATTGCGCGACAACACAGCGGCCATCGCCTGCTATGAACGCGTCCTCAAGCTTGACCCCACCAACTCCCTGGCACTGATGCGGCTGGAGATGATCTATCGACGAACAAAGAACGTTACCGCCTATTACGACCTTATTTTACGAACAAGCCAGTTCTTCAACACACCCCAAAAAGCCCGCAGCCTCTACAAAGTCGCCCTGAAGTACATCACTTGTTTTGGCAGGCTTGACTCTGCCATCGAAGTTCTCGAATCCGCAGCCAGCGTTGATCCAAGCTATCCCCCCGTGTCTGTGCTCCTGGCGCTGGCCTATGCGACCACCCGTAACTTCGACGCCCTGGCCGCCCTCGTTCAATCCACCATTAACCAGTCGCCCAACCAGGACACAAAATGCGAAACCGCCTTTGCCCTGGCCAGCATCTACATCTGGAAACACAACAAACACGCCGAAGCCGTCCATCCCCTTGAGCTGGCACTGGCGCTTCGCCCGGACATGGCAAGTGCCCGTCACCTTCTCATCATCACGCAGTCCTGGCTTAAGCAGCACAGCGAAGTGGCTTCCCTCTACCTCGAAGCTGCCCAGCACTGCCGCGACCCAAAACTTGCCATCGGCTACTGTAAAACAGCCGCCGACATTGCCCACCACTGTGCCCAGTCCAAAACTGAGTGCCAGGTAGACGAAGTCCTGTCCCTGCGCCGCATTCTGGAGCTCGAACCAGAAGAAATCATCGCCAACGAACGGCTCGAATCCATGGAACCATGCCGTTCAAACCTGGTGCCGTTTTTCGAAAAACGGCTCAAAACGGCCACAAATGATGACGAAAACGAGCTCAAACTCTCCATCGCAGAATCCATCTACGTCGACAGGCCCCAGGATGCCTTTACCCTCGTGTGTGAGGTTGTCGAGAAAAACCCAACCCACCTGCCCGCTATCCGCATGGCAGGCAACATCGCCATTGAACGCAACAACTCCGTCCTGGCCTGCCACTTCAGAGCACTCGAAGCCAGGTCGCTCGAAAATATTGGCATGCGCATTGTCGCCTGGAAAGAAGCCGCTACCATTGCACTCACTCAGCTGGGACAAAACGACCTGGCTGCCAGCCATCTCAAGCAGGCCTTTTTACTTGCCCCACATCGCATGGATCTGTGTGACGATCTCATTAAAATCCTTACACAACAACGCGATCTCAAAGAAATCGACAACATTCTGCAGATTCACGTTCGATCCATCTCAAAGACAAATCGCATCGTGCGCTACCTGCAAATGGCGGATCTCTACCTCAATGCTTTGGACGAACCCGCGCAGGCAGCCATCAAGTTAAGACAGGTTCTCGAAATCGACCACGCTCATATCGAAGCGCACCGAAAACTCGCCGACGTCGAGAGCTCCCTCCGGCACTGGAACGAAGCGCGTTCCGTCCTGGAAAACCTCATCANCCTGCCCGATCTGCCAGACGACATCCTGACCGAATCCCGCATCCGGCTCGCGGAGCTCTACATCAGCAAGCTCGACAAACCTCGCGCGGCCATTCCCATTCTCCAGCAAATCCTGGCCGATGCCCCCAACGATGAACGTGCCCTGCTGCTGCTGGCCAAGACTTATTTCGACGAGTCCAAACTCGACGAAAGCCTGGCCCTCTACCTGCGGCTTAACGACATCATGCCCCCTCCCAAATGCATCACGCCGCTCCTGCACATGGCCGTTGTCTACAAGATTCTTAACGATCAGGCCAAACTCAGTGAAACCATGAAAGCGGCAGCAAGACTCGTCCCGCTCGATCCAAATATCCTCGACGAAATCCAACCCCTGATTCAATCCTTCGATGAACCCTCCGTGATTCTCACCTTTGTCGAAGAACTCCTGACCCTGCAAGACGTCCCCCAAGCCACCCGCGTTTCGATTTATGCCTTTGTCGCTTACTGTTATGGCGGCCCGCTGCATATGCGGTTTGAGGCCGACAAATATGCCCTGGCTGCCGCCCAGATTGCGCCTCAGTCTATCGATGCTCAACTCCTGGCAGCCAAGGTCTTCGACCCAAAAGAAGCCATGCTCCATGCCATTGAAGCGGCCAAAATCTCCCCCTTCAGCGTCGAACCCTACAAGGCCATGCATGCCATCGCCTCGAATGCCAATCGCTTCGACATGCAGGCCCGCATCGAACAGCAGCTTTTGGCACTGGGCGATACATCACTGCTTACGCCTACCATCCAGAATACCTTCGTGCAGCGGCACCCCCAACGCCACGGCGCTGTCGACGACAACCTCCTTCATGAGATCGGCGGCCCGGAGCTCAACCTTTACGTCACGGCACTCTTTAAGCTGGCAGGCCAGCATGCTCAAATCTTTGTTCTCCCCCCCGCCCCTGCCGAGCCCCTTATCAATCATCCTGCCCTGGCAGCCCTCACCACCGAACTTGTCGAGCTCTTCGGGCTGTCCGGTCTCGACATTCGTTTGGTTCGGGATACCCCCTTCATCTTCTCTCTTGATGTCGAAAATCCCTCAACGCTCGTCCTCAATGCCACAGCACTCAGCCTTGCCCCCGATAACGAAAAGCGCTTCCACATCGCCTCCGCCCTGACCCACATGAAGCTCGGCACCATGCTCATACGCATTCTCAACCCGGAAGATATCGCACGGCTCGTCTCGGGATTCGTCGGCCTGGCAAACGGAACCAGCGCACAGCCCGATGTCATGGAACGCCTCAAAAATTTCATCCCGCGAAAAGAAAGGCGCGCCATCATCGACTTCGTCAAAGCACACCCACCGGCCCACTTCAACCTCGATCCCTTCCAGCTCCAACGCACACTCCTCAACCTTGAAGCCAACGTCGGGCTCCTGTGCTGCACCGATCTCAATGCCGCCATCTCGGGCGTCTTCCGCCGAAAATCACCCAACACCAACATCCCCTCCCAACGCGCCGTACACTATGCGCGCATGGCCAGCATCCTCGAACTCTTCCAGTTCAATATCAGCGACACGCTCACCGAATTGCGCAAAAATCTCGGCATCTTCCTCAAAATGACCATCTAGCACACTTGCCCTGCTTTGTGTGGCGCCGCTATTGGCCCTTCACGGCCAATACGCGGACGCCGCGCGGCTATCTGCGTAAAACGCAGATACGCCGCGCTTTTATTTTTATGCGGGGGAACCAGTCCCCCCGCGCCCCCTGCAATGCTGCGCATTGCCTGTGGGTAGGAGAATGCTGCGCAACAGCAATCGTTGGGACAGCAATCTAGGGGACATATCTAAATTCCACTCCTTTGGAGGGGTGCCCGAAGGGCAGGGTGGTTTGCTCACAGCCTGCCAAAGGCTATTTGTCAGCATCCAGGTTGACACACGCCACCGTAAACTCCTGCTCGGCATCGACGGTAAGGGTGCACGCATGCAGGCTTGGCTGCGCCATGCCTTTCTTGCTCATGTATCTGTTGTAACGGATGACAAGCGTGCCCTCTTCGTCCGACCATGTTGGTGCTGGTTCCAGTTCGTAATTGACTGAACCCGTCGCAAGTTTAAGGGCTGATTTAATGCCAAGTTCTCTATACTCAGTGCCAGTACGATCGATATTGCGCCGAAGGCCGCTGAACGACCTGGTAACTTCTGCTTTGCTGAGAGCGCATGCCTGCGTAAATTCCTGCTCAGCATCGACGGTGAGGGTGCAGTCGAACAAAATTGATCGCGCCATGCCACCATCGCCAACGTATCTATGGTAGTGGATGATGAGCGTGCCATCCTCATCGGTCCAGGTTGGGGTGGGCTCCTGCTCACGCCTCCCCGAACCAGTTGCAAGGATCAGAGCCGTTCTAATGCGATTCTCAAGCTTAAGCTTTTCGGGATTTTGTCGGATGTTTTCAGCAAAATGCACAAAGAGCGCTTTATCAGGGAGCTCTATCAGGCGCGGTTTGTCGCCGAGGATAACTGCAACGTAGTGATTTGTTGCGTCGACGTCATAGAGTCCTGGGTGAGGTGAGGTGATAACTTCGACAAAGGCCAGGTTGCCGATTCCATAGCGTACATAGGCTCTCTGATCTAAGTCCGCCTGAATATCCGCCGCCTCTGGGATACGGCTTATTAACTCTTGCCATCTGCTTTCATGGGCTCTCCGATTCGCGTCAAAGTATGCCTCAATCACAGCCATGACATCAGCCTCTTCATCAAACAAGAAGCTATAAGTCATGTCATCACCCCAAGTTGCTTCCGTAGCCTCAGTGACAAGCGTTGATTCGGTGGTTTGGGTAACTTCTTGAGGCGAAAGTTGCGATAAAGCCGACGAACAAGACATACATGCCATGACGATGAGGCCCGAAGCCATGAGGTGCTTGAGGGTCATTTATCGCCTCCACCTTTGGGGGGATCTTCGTGCAAGTTTTTGTCTTTGAACCAATCTATAAAATTTTGTTCAAGCCCTTTGCCTTTAGGCTCTGAGACATGGTAGATTGCATAACGCTCGGCGAAGTCCTCGGCAGGCTCGCGAAATTGATACTTGCTGAGTTTATGATCATAAGCCGCATTGATGAATGAATACCAGACGCCATTTTCATAGCCTTGGTGAATTTGGGTTTTCATGTCAGTGCGTTTCCCCGCCTCCCATGGCCACGCTTCTGCCCAGGATCGGGGGATGTGTCTATAGACCGTGCTGTTCTCTTTCAGTTCTTCTGCCAGTTCCGCCGCACTCCGATACTTGCCTGCCTGACCATTGATATCCTTTCCGAGAGCGCCATAGGCTCGGACAACCTCTTTTTCAATATTATCGGGGTCAGTGACCGTTTTCTCAATCATCAATTCCGCGCCTTTATGGGCAAGGGGCAACTCATCGTCAGTGATCGATTCAGGGTAGGCAACCTCCGCACATTCCTCAATGGCCACGCGAAGTTCGGAAGGATTGTCTGCCTTTCCTCTCTCTTTCCACTCAGAAATATCGCGAAACTCAGAGTCTGCGGAGTAGTACGGCGTTTTACTGGCATCGACAACGTGGGCAATCTCATGGACAATGGTGGTGTCGAGCAGGGAAAGGCTTTCCCTGACATCGCCGCGATCACAGTATGCATCGCCTGTGGGGTAGCGTGTTTGTCCCTCGTTGTATGCAATGCTCACGCGCCCGGTTGCGCCATGCGAATAACCACTGGCCATAGGCTCGTTACTGTTAGGTTTATAGCTGTTTTTGCCTGTTGCGATGACTAGCTCGACGTTCTTCACATGGGACGCAGGCAACAGGAGAAGACAGAAATAAACGCGCTTTGCGCCATTAAGTCCCCATTCCACCTGTTGTACAGGCGTTGGGCTGTCTTTCTGATACATGTTCAGGAGAACCCCTGCACCAACGCTGCCAAACCCCATGTCGATCTCAAAGCGCCGCTCAGTGCATTGTATGAGAATGTCATCATTGTCGACATACTCATACAGCCTGTCGAGGCATTCGTGGAGCTCAGTCCCTTTGAGCACCGTCATCAGGTTAACCATCATGGTTGAGTTGGTGGCAACGGTTCGTAAATCTGCTGCATCAGAAGTTTCTTGGATCATGCTATGCACCAAGGCTCTGTCTCTGGCGACTAAAGCCTCGCTCACCTGTGTTTCGAAGGATTTTTCGGCAGTTTCGACGTTCCTTCGCCTTAGCCTTTGCGGTGTTGCACGATGCCTGTCGCCTGACTTTGTCTCATGCGTTTGATCCGCGTTTGGCTTCTCAAAAGGTTCCTTCTCCATCGCTGCACCTCTTTGGCTAAGCAGGTCACAAACGACAATATATTAGTGTATCTCTCATAACCGGTGTCTCCTCGTCAAATGACAGCAAAAGAATTTCTGAATAAATGACAGGCGGCAAAAATGAGGACTGACACGCAAGAGGTGTCCTTGTGGGCCTTGTAACTGCGTTACCGAGACGAGCCCGTAGGGGCGAACTGTGTTCGCCCGTGCGACGCAGTCGCCCAAGCGGGGCGTTGCGGGGCCGGCGACTGAGGCCCCGCTTTGGGGGTAGACGCGTATTGGCATGTAGGGGCGGCAATCTGCCGCCCGCATGCCGATAGCGGCGTAGGGGGCGCGGCCCCCTCA
>WQTY01000062.1 GCA_009786045.1 Pseudomonadota bacterium
CGTTGCGGGGCCGGCGATTGAGGCCCCGCTATGGGGGTAGACGCGTATCGGCATGTAGGGGCGACCGTCCCGGTCGCCCGACAGCCGATAGCGGCGCAGGGGGCGTTGCCCCCTTCAAGAAAATGTCAAAAGAACAACCATTTTGCAGGGGCAGGCCTGCATGTCTGCCCATTTCGCCCTCGTTGCCCGAAATGATGCTTCCGAGCGGTAGGTCTTGCAGTTTTGGGGGAATTGTCATAGAAGAGGGGCAGGTATCAGGCCCTTATGGGGCGAAGGATTTGGCGCTATGCGCCCGAGTTCAGGGCAGGACATTTGCCTTACACGAAATGTCAGTTTCGTGTGCTGTCGAGTGGGTCTCAGACCCCCGGCGGCGCCGCTCGAGAGTTTTCAGTATCGATTGGGGAAGTGGCGAGCAGGGCTCGCCGGAGTTGAGGCGTATTCAATACGACGTTGTCAAGTGGTGCTTGCATTGAGATGATGGCAGAACAAATAAGTGAATTGACCATTCAAGAGGCTTGATCTTACCGAGTATCCAACTCGCTTTTCGACCGACCGCTGCTGTAGATGACGCTTGGGCGCCAGGCATGAGGTATGCCTTGCGGAGAGTTAGTCATGACTTTTTTTGAGGCTGCGGTTGAGATTCTTAAAACGGCGCAGCGCCCGCTGGACTACAAGACGATCACGTTGTATGCCATCAATCGTCGCCTGCTCAGTCATATTGGTCACACCCCAGAGGTCGTGATGGCGACGAGTCTGATTCGTGCGACGCAGCACGAGGAGTCGTCGGTGATCATGCGCACAAGTTCGGGCTTGTTTGCGCTGCGTGCCTGGCCAGAAGAGATGCGAAGTCTTCCCGATGTGCCGCAGCCGGAGAGTATGCCCGGGGTTGAGTTTCCGAATACCCATGTGGGTTTGCTTGAGGCCAGTAAAGCCATTCCGATTCTTGAGGAAGACGACATCCAGTTCCGCAAAGCGGTGCGCGTCAAGTTTGAAGCTGACATGGATGTATCGAATGTGCGGCTTGAGGACGAATGGGATGCGGAAAGCCGGGAGATAAAGAAATATGATGGCCTGCGGCAGGAGCTCAACGCACGGCGTAATGAACACTATAATCTCTGTGCTGCCATTGTGAAGATACTTCGCTCCGATCCAGCACCTGCCAGGAGCAGCGCCATTGCGGCCACGCTGTCGAAAAGATTCGGTGCGCCCATCTTCGAGCAGGCTGCCGTCCTGGCCATGCGTGCCGACAATGCCCTACGTGCTTCGCGCGGGAAACGCGCCATCTTCATGCACATACCCCCCGACTTGTGGACGCTTACCGAAAACTTCCTGGCTCGCCACATCCTCAAGCTTGAGTCCAAACTCTATGCCCTCTCCCGCCAGCTTCGGCTCTATTCCGTGCATGCCCTGTCGGTAAAGATTCGTGAGCTGGCGCCTTATGCCTGGCTCCAGCTCTCAGCGATTGTCCTGAAGCACCTCAACTATACCATCATCTCTCAGTGCTCCAAGACGGACGCAGAGTTCATCTTCCGGGCAGAAGAGGCCCGCGGTCTCACTTATCTTCCTGTGCTCATCAAAGTCATTCATTCGCCTCTGGTGGGGACAGAAGACATCATTCAGTTTCGGGAAATCATTGCTGAACTTGGCTACGATCATGGCCTCATCATGGCCAATGGCGACATCTCGCGCGACGCGCTCAATGAATGCACGACAAAGGATTTGCCCATCTACGCCTATTCTGCCAAGCAGATTGCGCCCATCATGCTCGATAATCGCATTGGCGTCATACCCAATGAGCTGCCTGTCGTTTTCATCGACAACGGCTTTTTCCACTCACTGTCTGCCAAAGATGCCTTGCTGGAAAGCGAGGAGGATGCCTCCCCCTCACAACCCGAAGAGCCGCCGCTGCCCCATGATTTGGGTGTTCTCTTCGAAAGTGATGTCATGGATGAAGACTTTTTGTTTGATGACACGATGGATGCACTCGACAATATTGGCATCGACGATCTTGAGTAATGACTTCCGGGCCACTCTGCGAGAGGCAGGCATACAAACTCTGGAGCCGAAATGTATTATCCTGAGCTCTTGCGCATCGTAACGCGGCTTTCGGTCGATTGTGATGATGCGCGTTTGGAACATGTCCTGGATGGTCCTCATCGCCTGGAGCTTATCTTTCAGCGGAGTGCCAGCCGCTCGCGCCGCGTGGTTGTCATCGATTTTTCGCCCAGGCATCTCGATATCTATCTCAGGGCGACGCCCTCCAAAGCTCCGGCTCAGCCGCAGGCTTTTACGATGCTGCTGCGCAAATACCTGCTTGGCCTGCGTTTGAGTTCGCTTCGGCTCTCCCGCCAGGATCGCATCGTTACCTTCGAGTTCGGCTACGATCAGGTGTCCCTGTATGCCCTCATCATTGAGCTGACAGGAGCCCGGGCGAGCGTTTTCCTCATCCAGGCCGACAGCCGTGAGATTCTTGGCTGTATCAGGGGGGATGCTGAACGCCAAACCCATGCACCATACTTTTTTCCACCCCCACCCCCTGCGCTGCCCCATTGTGATCGCTTTGACAGCATCCGCGATGAAGACTACTTCCAGGCGCTTGAGGATTTCTTTCTTCACAGGGATGCCTCCGAAGCTTTTTTGCATTTGCGTGCCTCGTTCGAGGCGCGCCTTTCGAAAGCCATCACCAGACTTCGCCGCCGGCTCGACAATCTGGCGTGCGATTTTGGCAATGCACAGCGATATGCATGCATCAGGCGAGAGGCCGATCTCCTCGCGGCTTACGGGCGTGGCGTTCCCGAAGGCGCGTCTGTGTGCGAACTGCCTGATTTCGAGGATGGAACCCCTGTCACGATTCAGCTCGATCCAAGCCTGTCCGTTCGCGCCAATATCGACAAACGCTATGCTCAGTATAAGCGCCTCCACCGTGCGCTCCCCATCATTCAGGAGAGATATCAACAGGCTGAGGCGCTTGCCGAAGCGGCGTCTGTTTGTCGAGAGGCACTCAACTCAGCGGCGTCTGTCCAGGAAATAGAAGTCCTTGCACCGCAAATTGAAGCGCTGACTGCCGGACTGGGGGAGAAGAAAAGCCCTGCCTCCCAGCAGGGAGCACGCCCTAAGCAAGCTCAACACGTTTCTTTCAAAACGTTTATGTCGCCCAAAGGCATTCGGATCCTCGTTGGCAAATCTGCCAAAGACAACGATCAGCTGACCTTTCGACATGCCAAGGGGAACGATCACTGGCTGCACGTGGCTCAGGCACCGGGGTCACACGTCATCGTCCGATCCGAGCAACCCGACTCTGACACCATTCTGGATGCCGCCATGCTCGCGGTGCACTACTCAAAGTTCGCCTCGGCTGGACAGGCGGAAGTACACCTCACACAAGTAAAATTTGTGCGTCGCATGAAAGGGGCGCCTGCCGGTAAAGTCGTCATCCGGGGAGAGAAAATACTCCATGTCAGAGTCGAGCAGGCGCGCCTGAAGAGAATCCTTGCCACCGAGACATAAAAAAGCCCCCAAACGGCGTTGAGGGCTAAAACTCAGGAATCAAGCGCGTTACTGTCGGACTTCCTCGACCACAAGCTCTAAATTCTCAATGGCAGCACTGTTCGAATTGCTGTCGAGGCTGCTGAGGTTCCATTTGCTGGGCAGGCATCCGATAAGTTGCCACGTCCTTTGTCCGCCGCTGGTTTCGTCACCGCCGTAATCCCCAATGGTCACCGAGACGTCGCGGCGGGTAATGCTTTTTGACTCAACCTCGCGCAGCCAGTTAAGAAGGAGATTGTTGCCGCTTCCGACAAGAACACCTCGCTTGAAGGTGACACGGGCAGCTTTTTTGCGGCCCTGACGGAATTGAGGCAAGTTGGGCTTATCGCTTGAGCGATACTCGATCATCTCGACCTCGTAATTCAACCCGTCGACGCCATTAAATCGAGCAACGTTGATACCATTAATATCAACTGTGAATGAAAAGTTTACAAGCGGATCCATCTCTATGCGTCTTGTCATATCCTCTCCTCCTCTCCTCCTCGTTTGAGAACGCTAAAACACAATGCAGCTTGGTAATCAGCAAGTTTCATACCAAACAAAAGAGCAGAAATCACGCCAGAAACGATGCTATTTGCTTGAATTTTGCTCGTCCATGCGCAATCACATACGTGCCATCTGCGGTCAACCTCTCCAACATGGGAACAATTGACCCCACCCTCAAGACACTATCTTTCCCATTTTCTCCCAATTGGTCAACACGAAAAGGAGCCACCATGAAGCCTTTCGTCTGTGCTGCTCTCACGGCCATCTTTTTAGGAAGCATGGCGTCATCAACCATGGCCCAAAACGTCACACTCAATGGCGTCGACATCACCGGTATCAGGGGGCAGCACTTTACGAATGTCGATATCGCCTTCGATGACAAAGGCAACCTTGCGATCAGCGCTCCTCAATACAAGGTCGCTCCGCTTCCCGCAGTCACACCTCAGGCACCGGCTGCCACACCTCAGGTTGGTCAAAGTCCATCCGAGAGCCCATCTCGCCCATCCGCCACTTTGCCCGAGACCCAATCGCCCATTTATCTCGTCGCACTCTTCAGTGCACCCGGTCTGCTGGGTTACAACATCGACGTCTATATCAACGGGCAATTCGTCAAAACATTAACCCAGGGCCAGGCGCAGCAAACCATTGATGTCACTGCCCATCTCAGAAAGGGCGCCAACCTCATTCAATATCGCCCGGTTCTGGCCGCCGATTCCGGGAAATCCTCCAGGGCAAGTGTCGAATTGCTTTTCAGCATCGTCTCTCAAACCACGAGCAACGCCATCGAATTGACCGGCGCTTACGCTGCCACCACACTGACTGATATCAACGATCGTTCGAATTACAACGTCGAACTTATCCTGCCCTGAATGCCACCCACCTCTGCGTGTGCGTTTTATCCCCCCGAAGACGGAGATTGTCATGCCCGATTGTGAACCCCTCGAAATCAACGATTCCCCCCGCGACCTCATGAACGAATCGGAGCTGCCTGTCCCCATGCAGGCGCTCTATCGTCGCATTGAGGCGCTCTATGCCTACATTGATGAACCTGACGCGGAGGTGTGTATCCTGCTCACGACCGACGATGCCATCCGTGAGCTGAACAAGGAATGGCGCAATCTGGACGAAACCACCGATGTCCTGTCTTTCCCCATGCGAGAAGGCGAGGCGCCGGAGATTGCCAGGCAGCTTCCCCTGGGCGATATCGCCATCAGCGTGCCAACCGCCATGCGCTATGTTGAGTCCTGCCAACACAAGGCGCGTCTCGAAGACGAAGGCCCCATGCTCGAACAATGGTCACTTCTTGATGAGCTGACCTTCCTCGTCATCCATGCGACGCTGCATCTCCTGGGCTACGATCACGCGGAAGATGACGAGGATAAAATCATGCGCGAAAAAGAAAAATCCTGGATGTGTTATCTGCTTCAACAGGAAAAATAAGGAGGGGGCGAAACCCCCGTTGGCTGTGCCACCACCCCCTTTGTGAAAGGGGGCAAGCCCCCTGCGCCGCTATCGGCTGCAAACCCCCGCCGCCTGCGGCGCCACCTCCTTTAAAAAGGGGGCGCGGCCGATACGCGGCTACCCCCTTTGCGGGGCTCAAACGCCGCCCCGCAACGCCCCGCTTTTGGTTTTTTCATCCAAAACGGGTAATCGTTCGCCGAAAACAGGCAAATGCTTGCAGCGAGCGGGCGACCGAGGACTACAGTTTTCTCGAATCCCCTGCGATGCTTTTGGATAAAATTTTTGCCCCTGTGACGATTTTTCGTCCACTGTATCCAAAATGTTGCCTTTTATTTTAAGGGGGGCTTTGCGCAAGGCCTACATGTGGGTTTTGCTGCGGAATCCATACATGAGGGGGCGAATAATGATTCGCCCCTACATCTTCCCATTTGGGACAGGGCAGGCACAGGGGCCTGTACCGGCAGATGCTTCTGTCTGGGCTGTCACAGGCTGCTCTTTCATGGATGCGCAAATGCGCCCCCCTGCATGCCATTTCATCCACAAGCGATACGCAGTATCGCAGGGGGTGTGGGGGAACATGTTCCCCCACGAAAAAAACATTATGATGACATCATGAGGATGAGCTCGCGCACCACTTTGGAGGCAAGAATGGCGCTGCNCCCCGTGGGATCGAGCTGGGGTGCGAGTTCGACGGCGTCTGCCGCAACGATCTGGTGATCTTTGAGGGCCTCCAGCACATTCTGGAATTCCTTCCAGTCTATCCCCCCGAACTCGGGTGTTCCCGTCCCAGGGAACAATGAAGGATCGAAGATATCAAGGTCGATGGTGAGGTAGATCGGGCGTTTGGGATGCCGGGAGAGCTTTTCGCGAAGCACTTCGGTGTTTGGGACAAGGCGTTGGCTTTGGCGCATTTCGTCGAACTCTTCCCGGGTGCCCGAGCGGATGCCATATTGGAGAAGCTGCCCGTCGGGCAGGAAATCCAGGCAACGGCGCATGGCAGCGGCATGTGAATAGAACTGACCATTGTAGCCGTCCCGAAGATCGGCGTGGGCGTCCATCTGAATCACCAGGAGATCGGGAAACAGCTCAAAGACCGCGCGCACGGCATGGGGCGTGATACCATGCTCACCACCGAGCATCAGCGGCCGCCCGCCGCCCTGCACGATGTGTTTGGCTGCCGCATAGACCTCCGCACCAATCTCCTCGGCGTTCGCACTGCATGCAACATTGCCCGCATCGCAGAATAGACAATCCTCAAGGTCCGCATCCAATACAGGGCAATACGATTCCAACCCATCGCTTATTGCCCGGATGGCATCGGGCCCAAACCGCGTCCCCGGACGAAAAGAAACTGTGGCATCAAAAGGAACGCCAAAAAGGCAAACGCGCCCCTCCAGCACGCCTCGCTCTGCACAAAAAAAAGCCGGGCCTGATGTCGTGAAGATCATTCGGTACTCCTCTCAAAAAAACCAACCTGTCGGACATTGTGGAGCAGTTCAGACAAATCTGGAAATTCAGCTTAAATCACTATGTATCCTCAGCCTCGGGGCCACAAACATAAGTCCCTTGCATGCAATGCAGGGTATGTGGCCACAAACGATGCACTTTTCTACTTCACCCACAGGCGATACGCGAACCCCTCCGTCGGCGCCGCCACCTCCCCTGAAAGGGGAGGCATGCAGGGTGTGTGGGGCTCCCCCACGAAAAAAGAACTCGCTCTTAGGCTTTCAGTAACCTTTTAATGTAGTTGGGCGTTGCAAAGGCCCCAAGATGAATGTCACGGTTGTAGTGCTCGGTACGCTGCTCGGCAAATGTCATCAGCGCGTCGTTGATCTCGGTGTGCTTCGTGCCCTTCGTGGCATATACCCACGCCCAGAGCCCACCTGCATAGATCATGATTGTCTGGTAATAGGGTGACACGACGGGAAAAACTTCTTCCAGCGTCTTGATGAGTGCTACGTGGACATCCTGAAACAGGCGCGGGGACTCGGCCTGAGTGACCAGGATGCCGTCGGCGCTGAGCCGGTCATTGCAAGCCTTGTAGAAGTCGAGATTAAACAAGCCGACTGCCGGGCCGACGGGATCAGAGCCATCGACGAGAATCACATCGTAGGGGTCAAGATCCTGACGGTTTACCCAGGCTATCCCATCCCCAATGACGACGTTTAGCCGCGGATCATCCCATGCCGTGCCGATTTCCGGCAAATACTTCTGACATGCCTCCACCACCATCCCGTCAATTTCTACCATGTCCACGTGCTTGACGTGCGCATAGCTGAGAACCTCTCGCGCTGTCCCGCCGTCACCCCCGCCAATGATCAATACTCGCTCGGACTTCTTCGCCGTCGTCATGGCTGTGTGAGCAATCATCTCGTGGTAGGTTTTCTCATCCCCCTCGGCACACATCCAAAGGTCATCGATCATGAGGGCCTTGCCCAACGCCTCCGTCTCGAAAACAGACACCTTCTGATAGGGACTCTCTCCCACAAAAAGCGTGCGAATCGTCTTCGCCCCAAAGCGAAGTGAACCATTGTAGACCTCATCATACCAAAGCGCCATCAGACATTTCCCTCCTGAAATTGATAAATTGATGCCACGTCTGGCCGTCACAGCCAGCGTTTACGTCCCCTCACGATCTTTTAAGATTTGAATCTTGAGTGCATCAAAAGCACAAAGCGTGAGGCGCTCAAGCTCATCGGCCGTCGTGCCCACCATTTCTGTCTCACCCGCCGTTCCGCCAAGCGAAACCAGCACCGTACCCATGCGATAACCGCGAATACTGGCGATCACAAACAACGTGTCACTCTCCATCTCGCTGGCCACAACGCCTGCGCGGCGCCATGTATCCCAATCCTCTTCTGCCTTGGCATGCCGCGGAAGCATTTCCGGATCCTCAAGATAGAAAGCATCCTTGCACTGGATAATCCCTGTAGCGTGGCGATACTGACGCTTCGAAGCAGCCTCAATGAGATTCGCCACCATGCTGTGATGCGCTACCGCCGGGAAGGACAACGGCACATAGGCGTTTGCCGTGGCACCGCCACGAACGCTCGCCGTGGCAATGATCAGATCGCCACGCCCAACATGCGGCTGAAGCGCACCACAGGTGCCCGTTCGTATGAACGTGTCAACACCAATTGCGCCCAATTCCTCCATCGCAATCGCTGCCGAAGGTCCGCCGATGCCAGTAGATACAATGGATACAGTTTCGCCCAAAAGTGTCCCGTTCCAGCAGCAATATTCTCGATTCTGGCGCACAAACACAGGATCGTCGAGATACCGTGCCATCTTCTCAACTCGGCCCGGATTCCCGGGAAGAAACGCATAACGGCCGACTTCGCCCTTCTCTAACGCTATGTGATACTGTCTCATTGCCACCATCTCCTTAAGAAAAACCGCGTCCATCCAAAGCAACGGGCAAGTCTTTTAAAGGCGAATCGGCACCGTTTGCAAGCAAAAGCGTTCACTTCACCTTTTGCCTTTTGTGGGGGAACCAGTTCCCCCACACCCCCTGCAATGCTGCGCATTGCTTGTGGGTAGAGGGCGAAATGCGTCGTTTGGGGCAAATTTGCTGTCTTTATGTAATGGTTTTCTCTTAATCCCCTTCAAGGAGGGGCGGCGGTGAAGCCGCCAGGAGGTGATTGGGCGAAACCGTTTGGCTGACAGG